>JABDKS010000354.1 GCA_013002105.1 Pirellulaceae bacterium
TTGAAAGTCGCCCACGCTTCGGTAGTGGACAACGCGAATTCGCTTGTCTTGAATACGGTCTTTGTTGACGACGCCGGCGCGCAGAACATGGCCGGATCCCGTCGCGACCAGATGTTGGCCAAACGGATTGCTGCCAAGAATCCCAATTACGAACTCGCGATCCGCGCCCGGAAAGGGTGTTTTTGGCCAGCTAATCAAGCCACCGAAGTAAGCAAAGTAACCCGCTTTGAGTTCGTACTCGCGATTCATCTGCTGAACCGCTGGCTGCTGAGCCGGCAACGACGTTGCCGCAACAGCAAACCACCCGCATGCGAGAGCGACGCACAGCAGGATTACGGGACGTGGCATTCGCTCTCTCACGGTATGACTCTATGACGTCCCTGTTGCAATCGGCGACCTGATGCCGGTTCAAGCCTGTTCGGTGAACCGTTCGGAATCAAATCCTCGATAAGATCAATCTAGCTACGGCATGTACGTCAAGCAAGGTTTGGCGGGTGCATGGGGCACCCATTGGATATGAAATGAACACAATGGGATGTCCAAAAGATCAGTAGGTCAGTCGCATCCCGACAACGCCGCTAAAGGTTTCTTGTGCGTAGGCATCACCTGTGAAACCACCCAGTGCATAGTGGTGGTCGGTGATGTTTCTCAGGTCAAGGAACAAGTCCAGGTTGTTATTGCGCTGGTACAATGCGTAAAGATTAAACTCGTAGGGATCATGGAGTTCTTTGCCGAGCGAACCGGGTGCGACATTTTCCGGAGTGGATCGAATGACGACGCTGGGCGTGATAAAGAGGTCACGCGT
Source organism: Pirellulaceae bacterium (assembly GCA_013002105.1). The sequence goes on from JABDKS010000354.1 coordinate 806, forward strand.
TGCTTGCCACGTAATTCCGCACCGGCCATTGTGTCGCGAGATGAAAGGCAGTCCGGTGACCAAGTCTTGATTGGTCTGTTCGAAGTCGACGTAGGAGTAGGAGATCCATGAACTGGTGTAGTTCGTTTTGATCTTGCCGTACACGTCCACGCCGTAGCGTCTGCTATCGCCGCCGTTGGCGGTTTGTACCAGCGTCCGCGTACCCGAGGAAACCGTCACCGGGTCTTCGACGATGTTTTGGGGCGCAGCTTGGTCGGAGACAAGAATCAAATCGGCTTGCGTGCCGTAGTAGGCTGAAAGTCCCAGACTGATGTCGTCACCGTAGTAGGTGAAATTCAATTCGTGCGTTTCTGCCGTTTCCGGATTGACGTCCGGGTTGGTTGTCGCAAGCAACGCACCGTTATCGTAGGTTGCGAATGCGAAGTACGGTGCCGGCGCGACAAACGCTTGTGTGTACATGTACTTGGTGGTGAATCGCTCGGTCATGCTGTAGATGGCCGAGAAACGCGGCGTGACTGGTGTTTGATCGTAACGTTCGTCGGTGGTAACACGAACGCCGCCCACCAGACGCAGCTTGTCGAATATTTGGTACTGGGATTCCAAGTACGCAGCGAATGTCCAGAATTTCACTTGCGAAACTTGCGGGATCGATTGAGGATCTCCGCTACCGTCGGTGTAGTCAAAGAAGCCACTTTGCGCGACGGGATCGATCCGTGGGTCGTAGCCGCCGATGAAAGTTGCCTTGGGGATCACATCGCTGTAACGCATCACACCGCCTGCCAACAGCGAGAAATCTTTGGATGGCTGGTATCGATAGATTTCCTCCAGTTCCAAGCTCCAACCACGACCCCATTTGAAATCGTCCAAGAACCACTCGGTGCCGCTGGATGGGAACACGTACCGACTGTCGCGATCAATTTGGTAATCGTTAAACGTAAAGAGTGTTTGAAACGACTTGTGTTTGTTCAATTTCCAGGTGTTGGCCGCTTCAACCGCAGTGGATGAATCGCCCCACTGTGCTTCGGGCAAGTAGCCAAGGCCGACGTTTGCGTAGCCGCCTTCTGCACTGCTCCGTTCGGACGCCCGGTGCCAAACTTGCAGCGAAGAATCGTATCCTTCGATTCGACCGAAAACATTCAAACCGTAATCGTTGCGATCGGGGCGTACGCCCTTGCCGTTGGCATTGGTTTTTGTGCTGGCAACATCGAAAAGTCCTGCCAGTAAGCTGGATATTCTTCATCCAGCTTGGTTAGATCGGAGTCGTGGTATTGCAGGAACGTCGTGATTTTGACTTCGTTGTTGAGTTGCTTGCTGCTCCACGCCCAAATCTCGCGTTCCGAATTCCTGCCGACCTCACCACCAATTTCCATGGTTTTGCCGTCGTCGCTTGGTTTCTTCATCACGACATTGATGACGGCACTGATCGCATCTTGTCCATAGAGTGTTGATCCTGATCCGTAAACGATTTCGACTCGTTCGGCGAATCGCACACTGAAATCACGACGGAACGGGAAATTTTCGCCACCCGGTGGATTCACTCGCATCCCGTCAACCAAAACAACAATTTTGTTGTTGCCCGAGATGCCACGCACGGGGACCTGAGTTCCGAATTCGCTGAAGTAATTTTCGATGGTTTCGAAACCCGGTAGATCTCGCAGGACGTCGACTAACTGAGAATATCCGCGACGTCGGATCTCCAACTTGTCAATCACAATCACCGTCGCCGGTGCTTCGGTGGATCGTTCTTCACGGAGCGACGCACTGAAGACGGTCGGGACATCGACCAGATACGGCTGCGCGGCAAACTCTTCGAGCGGTGGCAGATCCAGATCGGGCAGGTCGTCTTCTTCAAAGTCCTCTTCATCGTCCATCGCATCCGGATCGAGGTCCTCGTCCGCTGCGTCGGTCAACGGCGTGTCCTTGTCGTCGACGTTATCCATT
>JABDKS010000385.1 GCA_013002105.1 Pirellulaceae bacterium
GGCACCTCGGCACGCAAATGCTAACGACCGATGGCAAAACACAGGATGTCAACAACGTCGACTACACCAAACCGTTGACGATCGGACCGGCTGACTTTGGTTTTAATCAAAGTTTCATTTTGCCCGGTTCGTTGGACATGTTTCCTTACGCTTTTGTGCGGAACAATCATTGGGTCGGAAAGGTGCAGTCACAAAAAGGGTGGAGTGCATTTAACCGGGTCGGTCCGGCGGCGGATGATTTCCAGGACACCAAAGTCCTCGATACGTTCAGCAGCGAAGCCGAGCGGTTCATTGCTGAATCCACCGCGGACGCGAACGCGGACAAACCGTTCTTTCTGTACTTTGCGCTGACGTCACCGCACACGCCGATTTCACCGAGCGAACCGTTCCGCGGAAAGAGCAAGCTTGGCATCTACGGCGATTTCGTGATGGAAACCGATCATTGTGTTGGCCGTGTGTTAGCGGCACTCAAGAAACACCAGGTCGCCGATAACACGTTGGTTGTCGCAACCTCGGACCATGGTCCGGCGGCTTACGCGGGTCGGATTGCCGAAGCGACGTTTGGACAACTGAAAAAACTGGAGAAAGACGGCCACTATAGTGCCGGACCGTATCGCGGATACAAGTTTTCGATCTACGAAGGCGGTTTGCGTGTGCCGATGGTGGCACGTTGGCCTGGAACGATTCCCAGCGCAACCACTTGCGATCAACTTGTCGGATTGCCCGATATGATGGCAACCTTTGCGGACGCGGCCGCCATCGAATTGACCGACGACCAGGCTCCCGATTCGGTCAGCCTGCTACCACTGATGCGAGATCCGGTTCACGACGGAGTCCGCGACACGATGCTGATGGAAGGAACGCGTGGGCGAGTCATACGATCGGGCCGGTACAAGCTGGCGCTTTGTCCGGGCAGCGGTAGTGACGGACGGTTTGGCAACACTCCCAGATCGGTTGAAGCGTGGCGTGCGGCATTACAGAAGTACGCAAAGACGCCCACATCACATGCTGAACTCGCACAGGCACCCTTCGTCCAACTGTTCGACCTCGATCAAGATCCGCACGAAGACAATAATATCGCAGCAGAACATCCAGAGCTCGTCACGGAACTTTACGAAACGTTCTTGAGCCAAATCGCCCAAGGTCGATCGACAGACGGCCCCAAATTGCCGCAACGTGCGAATGTCAAAGCATTCATGTCCGTGCCCGCACTGATCTGGAAGGGCACCGCAGACGCGGACGCGGCAATCCAATGCACGGAAACAAGCGACGAAATTATCGCGAAGTACGGGGACAAGACCGTTCTCCGTTATAAAAAATCGATCCAGATCGCTCCGCTGGGAATCAGTTCCGTCTACGACCGAAGCGGTTACATCCACCCGGTGGTGACACCCGGTGGGATCGAAGTCACCGGCGACTTTGCAGCCGACCACCCTCATCAACATGCCCTGTTCAACGCATGGACAAATACGACCTTTGACGGACGCTTTGTTGATTTTTGGAATCAAAAGGCGCAGCTCGGACGCGTTTCTCATCTGGAAGTCGTTGCGGTGGATCGGGATCAATTCACGATCAAACTGCTGCACGAAGCTTTGACCGGAACCGATGGACCTGAAAGTGTGCTGGAGGAAAGTTGGACCGTGCAAATTCGGTCGATGGTGGACAAGGCGTTCGTTTTTGACATCTTGTCCAAGCAGACTTGCGTTGCGAAATCCCCGTTGACCATTAACGAATATCACTATGGTGGCATGGGAATCCGCGGCAACAACCAGTGGTTCAGCCAAGAGGGAACCGATGCGCTGAAGGCCTACGAAAAGCAAAGAAACAGAGACGCGTCGACTCCATTTCCACCGCTGGATGTGACGCGGCACCGATTTGTGACTCGTGAAGGCAAACGGCGATTCGATGGAAATCACTCGCGGGCGCAGTGGGTCGATCTATCGGGCTTGGTCGACGGCAAGATGGCTGGCATCGCCGTGATGGCGCATCCAACCAATTTCCGCTATCCGCAACCGGTCCGGTTGCATCCGAGCAAACCGTACTTCTGTTATGCACCAATGGTTCTGGGGGAATTCAAGATTCAACCGGGTGAAACTTACATCTCGCGATTTCGATACGTCGTTCACGATGGCGACTTACCGCGCAAAACGATCGAAGCCGCGTGGCAAGATTTTAAACAACGTTGATTGCCGGGACTGCACCGGTGAAGCTAGAGCAATTTTAGTTTTCTCGTAGGCCAGGACCTTTCCTGACGCAGCTGTGCCAGGAAAGGTCCTGGCCTACGATTGATCCCACGTATTAAGTCAAAATGCTCTAGCCGCTTGGGCGATCGCCGAATGGCCTTTACTTTGCTTTCCCGCTGCAAGGTCGTCCGGTTATCCACTTGATTTCTGACAAGGTCTTCCGGCGTTGTCCCTGCGGCAACGCACTGTCCTTGCGGGCAACGTACAAGCACGTTGTTGTATTTAACAACGCGGCAGCCAGCCCTGAAAGGGCGACACATCCCAGGCCAGGGCAACGCCCTGGTTTGCCGGCACCATCTCCGCTCGCGTGTTCCCGCCGGTTCGTTTGCCGGCGTTTTCCAACTATCTGTCCTCCAGCATTTGGCGGCGGCGGATCAGTTGTTCAACAAATCCGCGGCGCTGTCACCACCGGGAGGCGGATTGAATCCGGGGTTCGTGCCGGGATTCACACCGGGATTGAATCCAGGATTTGTGCCGGGATTGCTGATGACCGGTGGGCCGCCTCCAGTCGCTCCGCCACCAAGCATCGATGCCGCTTCACCTGATACGTCTTCGGTAATCATGGCAGCCGCCGGCGCCGTCCTGGACATCGCTGCAGCGGTACCACCACCTGCAACCGGTGCACCGTACGTTGTCACGCCTCCGGGAGTTGCGAAGGTCACAAAAAAGTTGCGTGGGCCGGTCGTCGGTCGGAAGACTTGCAATGCAACCCGGGTTCCGGCTCCCGCCAACGTTTTCAAACGCGTGACATCGGCAGGCGACTGAATGTTGACGCGAAAAACCTGGCCGCTTTGAGCGTCACGGAACGCACCCTTTACGAGTTGGTCATTGGGAAACAGTTTTCCTTGCGCGGGCGTCCCTGGAACCACGCTTTGCACCATGACACGCCATCCGGCGTTGTAAATATTGACACCTAACGTCAGTCCGCTCGAATCGGTCGGCGTGCCCGGAGGAACACTCGGTCCAGTTCCCGGTGGTGTGTACGGAGGTGTCGAAGGGGGTGGCGTGAATGGGGGTGTTGGATTTGGTAACGGTCGGGAACAGACCGGGCAGGTGGTCGGATAGTTTACGTGGACGGTCGTGCCGCACGCACAACGCCAATCGGCAAAGGAATTGGCTGGTAGGGTCGCCCCCAACATTAGAACGCCAAGAAACATTCCAAGATACGTTTTGCAATACATGATCAGCTCTCCTAAGTTGAAATCGCATCGAAGCATCCAACGTGCTTCCATACGATTTAACCTACCGTTGAGCGTGTCACGATACTACTTGCCAACCTTGATTGGCCCAACGCATTTGCTGAAATGAATTCCGGCTGGTCGCCCCAGTTTGCCACTGACCGGACCGTTGGAGGGGACATCACCGATGACGTTGTTCATATGTTCATCGCTTTGCTACGTCATGCCTCGCCAGTCGCCAGAGGATGCTCAGTCGCTCTCGGTGCGGAGCACCGACACGAAGGCTTTTTGGGGGATATTGACGCTTCCGAACTGCTTCATCTTTGCCTTCCCCTTCTTCTGTTTCTCCAGCAGCTTTTTCTTCCGCGTGACGTCGCCGCCGTACAGTTTGGCAGTGACATCCTTTCGGAAGGGCTGAATCGTTGCTCGTGCGATGACCGTGCCACCAATCGCTCCTTGAACAGGAATTTTGAACTGGTGCCTGGGAATCGCTTCGGCAAGCTTTTCGCAGTAGTGCAGTGCCCGCGTTCGCGCCTTGTCACGGTGCACCAGATAAGAGAGCGCATCGATCGGTTCTTTGTTGACCAAAATGTCGACCTTGACCACATCCGTTTTGCGATACTCGATCGGTACGTAGTCAAATGACCCGTAGCCGCGAGTGATCATTTTCAGTTTGCCATAAAAATCAAACAGCACTTCACCAAGTGGCATTTCGCTGACCACTTCGACTCGTCCGGCCGAGAGATAGTTCATCGTTTGACCCTCGGACCTGTGTTCGCGGCACAGTTCCATGATCGGTCCGACATATTCTTCGGGCGTCAGGATCGATGCTTTGATGTAGGGCTCGGTCGCCGATTCGATGTTGGTGGGATCGGGCCAATTGCTTGGGTTGTCCACTTCGATTGTCGTGCCATCTTTCAATTCAAGATTGTATTTGACACTGGGTGCCGAAATCACCAGTCCGATATCAAACTCGCGTTGCAGTCGTTCCTGAATCACATCCAGATGGAGCAAGCCAAGGAATCCACATCGAAAACCGAAACCGAGTGCGGCAGAGCTATCCTTTTCGTAAGTCAACGCCGCGTCGTTGATGGCAAGCTTGTCCAACGCCTTGGTCAGGTCTTTGTACTCATCGGTGCTCATCGGATAGATCGACGAAAACACCACCTGTTTGGCCTCTTGGTAGCCGGGTATGGGCTCGGCTGCAGGATGATCCAGCAACGTAATGGTGTCGCCAATTTCGATATCTTGTACGCTCTTGACACCCGCGACGATGTAACCGACTTCGCCCGCACTGAGTTTTTCTTTGGGGACCAGCTTGACTTGGTTGTAACCCAATTCATCGACCGTGAAATCACGATTCGAATGCATGAAGTGGATCGTGTCGCGCGGTTTGAGCGTTCCTTCCATCACGCGGCACTGCAAAATCACTCCTCGATATTTGTCAAAATGGGCGTCGAAAACCAGTGCTTTGAGTGGCGCGCCTGAGTCACCTGTGGGGCAGGGCAATTTCTGCACGATCCCGGCCAACACATCCTCAATTCCTTCACCCGTTTTTGCAGACACCGGAATCGCCTCAAACGGATCCAACCCAAGCTCGGCATCGATCGCTTCGCGTGCTCGATCAACGTCGGCCGCCGGCAAATCAATTTTGTTGATGACGGGCAACAACTCCAAATCGTGCTCCATCGCCAGATAGAGGTTTGCAACCGTTTGAGCCTCGACGCCTTGTGATGCGTCCACGATGATCAAGGCACCGTCGCACGCCATCAACGATCGGCGGACTTCGTGCGAAAAGTCAACGTGGCCGGGCGTATCGATCAAATTCAGTTGATAATCCTGCCCGTCGGCGGCGCGGTATTCCAGTGTGATTGTGTTGCTCTTGATGGTGATGCCGCGCTCACGTTCGATGTCCATCGAATCGAGCATTTGATCGTGGAACTCCCGCTGCGTGACGCCACCGCATGCCTGGATCAACCGATCAGCAAGTGTCGACTTGCCGTGGTCAATGTGGGCGATAATGCAGAAATTCCGAATTTGTTTCATGCGTCAGGGTTCGAGCTGAATGGGACGAGGCGGGGCGGCGATGGCGAGTCATTCTAATGCCAGAGCCAAATGACCGACAGGTAGTTCCAATCAGCTGGCAGTGCGTCGTTCACGCGAGACAATCTCACTCAGGTCGGCCGTTATCAGCCGGATCGGTGCCCCGAATCAGGTGAACAGCCTGACGAGCAAGTCGACGGCCAAATAGATCGTATCCGTCGGGCGTGTAATGCAAGTCGTTGACCGGCTTGCCCTTCTTGACCTTGTCATTGCAATCATCCGTATCGACCCACGCGCCGTGTGCGTCACCCTTGGCGACCGACACGTGTGCTTGACGGACATTCTGCCAACTGGCGTGGAATGCTGCCCCTGGCGAATGGTCGCTGATGCGTCCAATGACGATGTTCATGTCGGGCACGTCCAAATCACGTCGCAAGTTCGCGATCAACTGTTTCAAACTATCTTCGTACGCGGAATCCAATTTCGTCTTTGCATCCTTTTCGCCCTGCATCCACAAGAAGGTCACACTGGCAGGCTTGTTGTCGTACGACACTTTCTTGCGGTAAGCCTGGAGGATTGGCTGATAAAATGTCGGCGTGTCGTTCTTTGGCTGCAATTTATGTTTCTTGGCGATGGCGTCCCATTGGTCGACCCAAAGCCGGATCGGTTGTCCGCCTCGAGCGACTTTGATGTATTGGATGTCGGCATCGGGTAGCAGCTTTGCCAGCTCGGACAAAAACGAATTCGCGCGTTCCTCCTTCAATCCCGCCATGTTGGATTGACCCGAGAGGATGAAAAGGTGTGTCTCAGCGGCGTTGGCTGATATCGCTGCAACAAGGCAAACGAATACCGGGTGAATGAATCGATTCATTTTTGTTCCAGGTAAGCAATCGATGGACTGTGAAATTACTTTTTCGTTTTCTTTCTCTTGGCCGAAGCCTTACGCACAGCAGGAAAATAGGGTGAGTCGGTTCGCGCTGTCGCCAGGAATTGCGTCATTTGTTTGACGATCTCCGGATTCGCATCGGCAACATTGTTCGTCTCGGCGACGTCGTCGCTCAAGTTGTACAGCGCGAGCTGTTCTTCGGTCCCAAATCGAATCCCCTTCCAATCGTCCATCCGCACCGCTTGCTGAAACGGCGAGTGAATCTCCCAATAATGCATCTTGCGACCGACCTGATCTTTTCCCAGCAGCGTCGGCAGGACAGACATGCCATCTAGGTCCGTCGGTGGCATCGCACCTGCGATTTCGCACGCCGTTGGAAATACATCGCGCATGTCCCAAATGAAATCGCTGGTGACACCCGCGGGAATCTTACCGGGCCAGCGCACGGCCATCGCCGCGCGCAAACCGCCTTCGTACAAACTGCGTTTGAGTCCGCGTAAACCGCCGCCACTGTTGATCGCCTTTGCAAACGCCGCGTTGGGGCCATTGTCGGACGTGTAGAAGACAATGGTGTTGTCGTCAATTCCCAATTCCTTCAACAAGTCCATCATTTTACCGACGCTTTGATCGATGCGAGTAATCATGGCCGCGTAGTGACGTACCACGTCACCACCGGGAATGCCTTCGTAGATCGCGTAGGCCGGGTCGTCGGTGGGAATAACGTACGCGCCGTGTGGCGGCGTGACGGCCAAGTACAAAAAGAATGGCTTGGTTTGGTTGTCACGAATGAACTGCAGCGTCTTTTCTTCTTGCAAATAGGGAACGTAATCGGCCTTTGGTTTCTGCAGGTTGCCCGAAAGCGGAACCATCTTTCCGCC
>JABDKS010000393.1 GCA_013002105.1 Pirellulaceae bacterium
TTCATATACAGTTCAATGGCTGCTTCTTTTTGGATTTCACTGCCGAAGATTTTGGCAACGATGCACTCCATTTCCCCCCGGTAGCCTTGGTCGATCAGTCCGGCACACCACTGCGAGATGGCGTCGCAGGCGACGATCATTCCAGTCAGACGGCCGATTCGACGCTGGACCAACTCTCGTTTCTCGATCGGTTGTCCGTAGGTGAATCGATAGCTAGCCCAAGGCAACATGTCGGCCAGCATGCCACGCATTGAACCGGCGGCGTTTGCGCACAACGCGACTCGGCCTAGGTTCAGGCCGTGGTAAGCGATCGTCAATCCGTCGCCACGCGAGGGCGTCAACAGGTTTTCCTTTGGTACGCGGAAGTCTTTGAAGACCAAACCTTGGTTGTAGGTATGCTTCAATGCGTACAGGCCGTACTTGTTGATCTGGAAAGATTCTGATTCTTCATCGGGCAGATCAACGATCAGCACACTTGGCTTGCCATCGACTTTGCAAACCAAACCGATCGTTCGGCCCAGCGTCGCGTTGGTAATGAATAGCTTTTCGCCGTTGACGACGTAGTCATCGCCATCCAGCTTGGCCGTCGTCCGCAGCGCGGTCAAGTCGCTGCCGGCACCTGGTTCGGTCAACGCGAACGCGGACAGACGCGTGCCGTCGGCCAGTTTCGGCAAGATCCGTTCTTTTTGTTCTGGAGTTCCAAAACTGCGCACCGGGTCAACCGCACCGATGCAACCATGCACCGATGACAGGCCGGCAATCGTTGCATCGATCACCGCCAAGCGAGTAATCATCTTCGAGAACTGACGCATCGATGATCCGGCGCCACCATATTTTTGGTCGACGAGCATGCCCCAGTAGCCGACACTGCCCAGGTCGTCCAAGACTTGCTGGGTGACCTTTTTGTTTTCGTCGTGTAGCGTACCCGCATCTTGATGTCGTTTGATCACGTCAATAGACGCTTCAACAATGCTCTCGACTTCGGGATCGTCTTTGGCGTCCTTGCAGCGGAACAAGTCGGTGGGAACTTCTTTGTCCCAAACAGCGCGGTGAGCCGGGCTGTTGACCGTTTGATATTCCGGTGCAAACAGATCTTCAACCTGATCGTCAGCCGAGTCTAATACCCCGGTTCGACGCGCTTCGTCTTCCGATGCGCCACCGAGCCGCAATGCGACTTCGGCGAACGATTCTTGGTTATCGCCGCCGGCGCCGTCTTGTTTGGTATCTACACTCATGTTCGTCTCCTAAATTCAATCAGAGTTGCCTGCGGCGAACGCGTCAGGTCAAAGAAAGTTGTTATGCGGGAACTTCCAGCGAATCAAAAAATGTTTCGTTGTGCTCAGCCATCTCGGCCAATCGTTGTGGGGGTTCGAAACGGTCCCCGTGTTTTTCTTGTAGTCGTTTAAGGTTTGACAAGACCGTGTCGGCGCCAATCGAATCGACCACATGCAGCGGGCCACCACGCGGTGGTGAGAATCCAGTTCCCAATACCATCGCAACATCGATGGCCCATGGTTCTTTGACTACACCCTCAACATGGCATTTGATTGACTCCGAAAGCATCGGGTAAATCAAACGCCTTTGGATCGCAGTCATACTGTCGTTATAATAGTTGTCGCCCAGATCCGGTGGCACTAAATCAGCATCCATGCCGGGTAGAATTGTCGCACCCGTCTTCTTGCCTTTCGGGTAGCGATAGAAACCACGACCACTCTTCTTGCCCAGATAGCCGCTTTCCAATAGCCCAGCGAACTGATCGACAACCGTCCGCACCTCGGGCATTTTTTCCATCAGCGAACTGGCGACGTGGTGTGCGACATCAAGTCCCACCTGGTCGAGCAGCTCTAGCGGTCCCATCGGCATCCCAAACCGTCGGATTTCTTTGTCGATCTGTTCGATTTCAAAACCCTCGGTGACCATCAACACGGCTTCACCCAGGTAAGGAAACAGGACTCGGTTGACCAAAAAACCGGGTGAGTCGGTTGTGACGATCGGCGTTTTTCCAACCGCTTTTACGAATCCGACCAGGCGGGCAATGGTCAAGTCATCGGTCTTTTCGGCGCGAACGACCTCGACCAGTTCCATCCGATGTACGGGATTAAAGAAATGCAATCCGGCAACCTGGTTGGCGCGATTCGTGGACGTCGCCATCCGCGTGACCGACAGCGACGACGTGTTACTGGCCAGGATGGCTGATTCCTGCACGACCCGGTCCAGCGAGCCAAAGACAATGTCTTTGACATCGTCCTTTTCTACCACCGCTTCCACGACCAGATCGCAAGATTTCAGCGGCATATCGTCGTCGGTGACTTCAATCTTCTCCAACAATGCCATGTGCCGGGCTTCATCCCAATTCTTGCGCGCTGCCAGTCTATCGATCGCCTTGGTGATCCTCCGCTGGGCATCGTCGGCGGCGGTCTTGTCGATTTCTTTGATGACGACGTCGTAACCGCGCGTGGCGGATAGTTGACCGATGCCGGCGCCCATTGCTCCGGCACCGACAATCCCAACCGTATTGATCGGCATCTGGTCGAGCGCGTCGGTATGATCGGGCGACCAGGTCGCCAGCGTGCGGGCCTTTTCGCGGCCGAAGAACAGACCCAACAAACTGTGGCAGGTCGGAGTCTGGATCAGTTTGACGAACTCTTCCCGTTCGGTGTCGAACCCGGCTTGTCCGCCCGGGTAGCCGGCACGGACCGCTTTGAGCGCACCGCCCAGGGCTGGATATTGTTTGACATTCGACCGGATTTGTTTCTCGGTCATATTGAAGATAAACGAACGACCGATCCCCGTGGCATCGACCAATCGCTGCGTCAGCGGTCGCCGCTTGGTTGGCGAGTCAAGATTACGATCGTTCAAAACATCGTTGACGAACTCGGCGATCCCCGCGTCCCAATTGGCGGCCGGAATAACGCGATCCACCAAGCCGAATTCGTAGGCTTTGGTTGCGTCCAGTTGCTTTCCGGTCAGGATCATTTTCAAACCGGTTGCCAAGCCAACTTGTTTCGGCAACCGCTGGGTGCCGCCCCAGCCGGGAATGATTCCAAGCATGATTTCCGGAAGTCCAATTTTGGTGGCGTCACTGTCCTGGGCAACGCGGTGGTTACAGGCGAGTGAAAGTTCGAGTCCGCCGCCCAAACAGGGGCCGTGAATCGCGGCGATCGTCTTGCAAGGCAACTTTTCAACATCCGAGAACAAGTTTTGTCCATTGGCGATCAAATCGTTGGCCTCGGCTGAAGATTTAACATCGGTGAATCCTTTGATATCCGCGCCGGCCAGAAATCCGCTCTCTTTACCGCTGCGAAACACCGTGACTTTGACCTCCTTCGCCTGCGCCAAGTCGTCGACGATGGCCCGTAGTTCTTGCAGCATCTCTTGGCTGAAGACATTCATCGGCCGGTCAGGCACGTTCAAGGTGGCCGTCAAGACGCCGCGATCGTCCAGGTCGAGCGTAAAGTTGGTGTAGGGTCCAGTCTTCATGTCGATCGATCTTTTTTTTCCGGTTTACCGTCGCCGTTATTTCAGACAAGTTTTCAATGTTGCGCCGATTGCCCGGCAATCACGCAGTTCGTCCAACTCGCAGGGCAAGATTTTAGCAAGGAAACGCTTCGCCAACTCGCCTGCCCGCTTTCGAATTCGGCCGAGGAATAAGAACATTGCGAGGGCGCAGAAACAACCCAAGTTGTGTCCGGAGTGTCGGCCGAGATTGTCGCAACGAATCGACTGAGTCCACGATTCGCGGGCAACCGGATGCCAATCCGTTGCACATGCACCGATCGCTGCGACAATATGGCAACTCAGCGGCTCGCCCAACCGGCGCACGGTATCGCCAGTATGTTCTCTGTCGCCACCATGTTCAGACAAATTTGATCGGGCACTTTTGATCGGGCACATGGAACAGCCGAACGGCAGCCAGTTCCGCGCCGGTATGCTCGTCCGTCCAATCACCTTGTTGGGATAGTTGAAACCAATGCCTGGGTTCGAAATCGATTCAAAATTACGGGTTGATGTAGAGACGCTGGCAAAGGAGGCATTTTCAATGGGAGTAGTCAACCAGGAACTGTCGCCGTTCGTTCGAATGTCGGCGCCGCGAGAATGGCAAAGCGTTCCAATCAGCCAGTGGCCGTGCGGGAAGTTCCTGTTCAAAAGTTGGATCACCCTATTCGGATTTCTGCCGATCGACCTTCATTTCTTTAGGCTTCGTGATGTTGGTGCGACGAGTTTTCAAGAGACTTCCTGGTCGCTGGTGAACAGGTACTGGAATCATGAGCGTGCAATCTTACAGC
>JABDKS010000408.1 GCA_013002105.1 Pirellulaceae bacterium
CATCATGCTTGTTGCGACGGATCGGGCGCGTTTGCCTTGATCAACGACTTGCTCATTGCCTATGCGTTAGAGCAGGGCGACAAAGCGGGCGTTCAGGCCAACAACACCGCCATCAAACCGATGGACGTGATTCGGCTGGCCCATCGTAACCGATTCGACCTGACGTTCGGCCGAATGGTTCGGATGGTTCCGAAGCTCGCTATCGGATTATTGGGAGTGCGTCAATTCGTGATGCGAAATCCGACGTCGCTTTCCGCCAATCCACCGGTGCCCCTGGAACAGTCCACGCCGAGCGGATATCCGCGCGTGATCGCGTTCAGATTGCGGTCGGACGATGCAAATCGCATACAGAAAACGGCTCGTCGCAATAACGTCACGCCGAATCAACTATTCACCAGTGATCTCTTTCTTGCCATTGACGATTGGCGATCCGCGATAGGACTAGTAACAGATCGCTGGATCCGGTTCTCGATTCCTATCAATGTCCGAACAGATAAAGATTTCTCGATGCCTGCGGCCAACAAGGTCAGCATGGTGTTTCTGGATCGACGTGGTGATCATTTTCGCAATCCCAGCGCGTTGCTGCATGGTATTCGCGATGAGTTGCAGCTGATCTCGCGGAATCGGCTTGAGTTGATGTTCTTGATATCTCTCTGGTTAGCCCGACGATTCCGGGGGAACGCGGCAGCGGCGGCGAAGACGGATAGCTGCCAGTCGACCACGTTGCTTACCAACGTCGGGTCACCGTTTAAACGATCGCCTTTCTTGCAGAATGCTGGAAAGTTGGTCGTCAGCGACTTGGTGCTCGAGAAATTCGAAGTTGTCGCGCCGCTACGCGCGTACACAGACGTTGCGTTCTCAATTGGCGAATACGCAGGTGATTATCACATCACTATGCATTGGGACCCACGCACGATCTCGTCGCAGCAGGCCGAGGCCCTGATGGCGGCGTACGTGAAACGTCTTCGCAATCCGAACTACGACGAAACGTCTGACGGCTAAATACGAATTCGATTCCGCACGCCGAATTTCGCAATCGACTGCTTGATAGGTTTTCAACCGGCGGCTGACCGCAATACAGTTCGGCTTGTTCGGCTTGCCTACTGTTTTTTTGAGTCCGCAAGAAACAGATTGCTAAATCGGCCCAGCAGGACCGCTGGCAGGAGCAACAGGTCCCCAATTAGAGCGGCAGCCAGTAATCCCATCATCATTCCCGCGAATCGCTGGGTCGGAACGAAGTCGCTCCACAGATAGAGCACTAGCCCAGCCGACAAGATCAAGCTGGTTTGCGTCATCGCGCGGCCACAATGATAGTAGCAATCACGGACGGCCTCTTGCGGTGATAGTCCGGCGGCGGTTTGCCGACGATACCAAATCAGAAAATGTAACGTATCATCGACGGCAATTCCCAGTGCCACACTAGCTGTCATTACCGATCCGATATCGACGGGGATCTCGCTCCAACCCATCCAACCAAAGAGTAGAAATGTCGGAAACAGGTTGGGCAGCATGACCATGATGCCGGCGAAGAATTGTCGTAAGAGAACGATCATCACGAGTGCCACCAGCGTGAAAGCGGTCAAATAACTCACGAACAGATCGTCTAACAACCCACGTTGAGCTTGGTAGGCTACTGGTAGACTACCGGTGTAAATCGCTGTGACGGTATCGTCGGATCGTGCGGACAAAAACGGGTTCAATCGATTGCGAATTTGATCAAGGAATATTCCATAGTCGATGTCTTCGATGGCCGAGACACGCGTACCGATTCGCCACGACTGGCCTTGTTCGTCGATCGCTAAATAGCCGATGTCGATAAGGTGTTGGCGAGCGTCGTAAAACTGTCGATTCATAACGGCACGCCGCGCCGTGGCGCGTACTCCATGTCCACGCGGTATGTTCGGCAGGAACGTGGCTGCAGAGAGTGTCCCGCCGACATCGTCCAACGTCGCAATTCGCACATGGGCGTCACGCACAAGTTCGATTCTTTCCAAGGTTGACATCTCGTTTTCCGGCGAAAATCGAATGACCACTTCGAATGGAACGAGCGGTCCGAGTCGATCCTCCATCCAACGGTAGTTGCTCAAAATCCGGCTATCGTCTTTGAATAATGCGCGAATGTTGACCGACGTTTCGATGGACCCGACACCGACCGCAAGAACGCACATTGCGACAGCGAATATTGCGACAATTAGATTCGGTGCTCGGCCGATAAAAGCTGCGAGACCGTCTGCACATCGGGTGTACTGAGTTGTCCAACGGTTGATTCCACGTTTCGATCGAGAATTTATTTTCGACTGCATATCCATGCCAAAGGGCAGTAGCAGAAACAACACTGCCACAGTGAGACTGATGCCGAGACATGAAAAAAGACTAAAATCACGAATCGGCGTCATCACGCTGACAGACAAGGATGCCAGGCCAATCACGGTCGTGAATGTCGCCAGTACGCAAGGAAGCCAGCCGTTGTTGATCGCCACACGCGTTGCGTTGCTGGACTGCTGTGAATTCGCATCCCGGTAGTAGTTCGACAGATGAACACCTGCCGATACGGTCAACGCATACACGAGCACCGGCAACACGATCAGGATCGCGTTCATCGGAGTGCCCTGCAAACTGACCATACCCAGCACCAAGCCTTGGCCGCAGCACGCCGCGGTGATGATGATTCCGGTCAGAATCCAAGACCGAAGGCAAATCCAGCACAGGATCACAACCAAGATCGCCGACGGTATCGTGTAGTTGTCGATCGATGCCATGCTTGCTTCGTCAATCGCCGATCCATCGACAACCGAACCGACCATCACAAGTTCGTCAGCGTCAAGTTTCAGTGTGCCTGTCGCCGCTTCGCGTATCGCGGCGATGCTGTCATTCCTCGCACGACCTCCTTCCAAAGTTAGAGCAACCATCACCAAAGTGGACTCACGGTCGGATCCAAAGAAGCTGCCCGTCAATCTCGCCAACGCCGTCTGGCGCGTTAGTTGAAGCGGTTCCGCGGTTAGTCGCTCAAGAATCTCGGGGCCAGATGTCACGTATTGAAACAGCCGCTTGTTTCGCTTGGAATGCGATGCGTCGACAGGTTCCATGATGGCTTTGGAGAACTCTGCCAAGCGATGATTATTGACGTCGCAATCCGGAAAACTCAGTAACACTGTCTCATGCCCGCGAAAGGCCTCGGTGAACCAAGTTGAGTCGCGCCGGTAATCTATCGTTTCTGGGACCCAGTACGCCGGCGCGTTGAACATCGATTCGAGAGAGCGTTGGGACGCCGTCGCCAACCATGGAGACATCATCGCAATGATGATCAGCGAAATCGCAAAACGCCTAAAATTTGCTTTTGGAGTAATCAATACAGAATCGGTCGCCGCGATTGGATCTGGGTAGGTGATCGGGTCGACAAGAATTCTAGTCACCCGCCGCGGCAGCGCGACGACGACAATCTATTGAAATGCCGGGAATCCGGGTTTGACTATTTCTTGAGGCTTAGCCAACGTACCAGAGCGAGCAAGAATATCCCAATTCGATTGAATCCGGGGTCGACGACTGTGATCCTGCTTGATACCGCCGCATCTGCCTAGCCGGACGTCGACACGAGGTTTGACACGATACGTCCCGTCGACACCGGTACGGATTTTCACGATCGCGACTCTACTCTAAAATAATATCAGGCGCTGAACTGCAATAGTGAAAATGGTAACCGCAACCGAGTGTGGCCCAAGTGATTACGACGAGATCTCGATCGAGTGTGAATCGAACGAGCTATTGTTCCTTCGTTGATGCCGAGGGGAAATAGAATGCCATGCGAAATTTCCGCGGCATTCGAGTCATGGCGGTCAATCTTGGCACTCATTGCCATTGCTATTCGTTATTTTTGAGATGCAACGTAGGAGGTCACCGGCCTGTCGCGATCGAATCTCCGGAGTTGCCTTCGACTGACTTTCAAATAGGCGGTGTACCTGAACCAGTCGACAAACGGGCAGTATTGGACGCAAGAAAGCGATTTTCTTAATGATTGGCCATCGTATTCAATGGTCGTCGACTCATTTTTCCGCAAGTTTTTTAGCCGTGTGGGAGGCCAACCGCCGTTACGCATGTCGAGGTCGCGATTCGCTTGGACGGCGTCAGTCGAGTTGAGCCAGGATCGGCAAGCAACAACGTACGACGAGAAAGAATCTACATGGTTACACGGCCCGCAAGCGGACCGGCCATCGTGAATCGCCAACGACTCCGCGATCCTTGGTCCTGCTCCCACCGGCCATCGCGTAAACGCAATCGCGAGGCCGGTGGCATCGTGTCGTTGGTGCAACCTGCCTTTGACGACTACTGCGCGTGCCGTTGATCATCTGATTGCGGGACGATGTCGCGAGCTTCATCGCGTGCGAAACGGAAGGTTTTCAATAACGCTGGCAACAACACCAAATCGCACGCTAAGGCGATGGTGATCAACAGAATCAACAGACTTGCGAAACGCGTCATCGCGCTGAGCGGACTGAACAAAAATGCGGACAGGCCCAGTCCTGTGATCAACGTCGTGTGGAACATGGCTCTGGAACACTGATGAAATGTGATTCGCAGCGCTTGCAGTGGTTTCAAATCAACGTCTCGCCGTAGATCCTGAAACCGAAGCATGAAATGGGTGGTGTCGTCCACTGCGATTCCCAGCGCTACGCAAGCTGTCATCGCCATTCCAATGTCAATTGGATAGTCCAGCCAGCCGATGAGCCCGTAGGCGACCACGGCAGGACACACGTTGGGGATCATCGCCAATGCCCCTTGCTTGATTGAACGTAGCACTAACATCATCAACGGACAGATCATCACAAATGCGAAAGCGAAGTTGCGATAGAGATCGTCCACCAATTCGTCTTGCGCCACGTGGTACAACAGCGAAACGCCCGTGTGCTGCACCGAAATGTCTGCACCCGGAACGGTTCCATTGATTGTCGCGATTGCCAGTTTCGGTAGTTCGTGCTTGATACCTTTAAAGTCCGTTGGTTCTAGAAACGGAAAGCGGACCGAGATACGCCAGGTTTCGGCATCATCATTGACAAGCAAATAGGACTTGGACGCTTGATCCCGCCGTGCTTGTTGAATCAGTTTTCGATAGGCCGACCGGGCGGCTGTCATTCGCAAACTGGTTCCCTGGGGCTCCTCGGGTAGCCATGCCGCGATGCTGAGCGCCGTCGAAACATGCGGCGACGATTCGACAGCGGCTTGCACGTCGCGAATGATGCTCAACCGCTCATGAAATCCAGCCGCCGAAACATTGTCGAAAGTGACAAGCAATTCGGTTTGTTCGACGGGACCAATGTGCGTTTCCAACCAGCCGATGTCCTGCATGACGGGCGCCGCGGACGAAAAATTTCGTTCCACTTCCAAATCGCTGCGTAAATAAAGCAATCCTAACCCTGTCACCAAGGTCGCTGCGATGAAGGATAATGCGATGTAATTGGACCACGGTAGCAACCGATCGAGAAACGGCGACCGCGTGTGTCGATCGACCGGTGTCACGTTTTTGGGATTCAACCAGTCGATCGCAATCGGGATCAGAAAAAGCTGACAAGCTAACGATGCGAGTACGCCGGCAGCACAAAACAATCCAAATTCGCGAATCGCAGAGAAGTTGCTGCGACACAGTGACAACATTCCTGCTGCTGTCGTTAGCGCTGATAACAGGCAGGGTTTCCAGCCAATCCGCAAAATGCGTGTCAGTAAGGGGTCTTCGCTGCGGGTGCGAGAGTAGTTGACTAAATGCAATGCCCCAGAGACCGACAGGATGTAGGCCAGCGACGGGATCACCGATGACAGGCCGCCCCACTTCGCACCCGAGAGTGTCACAATGGAGACGCTCAATCCCGCAGCGAGTCCACCGACCGCCAGGATGATAATCGTCAAGCCAAAATGCCGCAGACAGATCCAAGCGACGATGGTCGATATCACACAACTGGGGCCAACAAAATCGCGGATCGATGATCGAACGACGGCATCGCCATAGGCGCCCATTTGCGGATACCCAGCGAGGACCAAATCGTCCTCGGAAACGCCGATCGCCTCCTTTGCCGTCTGCTTTACCAACCCAATCATCGTCACGCGATCGTTCATGCCGCGTTGGGTCAGCATCACGACAACGCACGTCGAACGTCCATCGGGACCAAAATAGATGCCGCTAAATCGCTCGATCACATCGGTGGGGGATTGCCTCCATTGGGTGATCAAGCGCCGAACCAGTTGCCGCCCCGACACGGCTTGTTCAATCAGGTCATCCTTGTCGTTTGCAATTAAGCTCGTCGAAAACTCGTCGGCACGCTTGTCGGTGATCGTACAATCCGGCCACGTGACCACCAGGAAATCGTCGACGCCGAAGGAGTCAACAAAATGGTTGTACAGTTCACGGTCGGGCGTTTCATCGGGTAGCCATTGAAACACATCCTCCATGTTCGATTCGAAATGCAGGTAGCCCAAGACACAGACAATCAGCCCGAGAGCATAAAACGCCAACGCGGATAATCGGTAACGTTTTACGGAGCGATTCCGAACCACATCGAGGCTCGACACAGTGAGGCGGGGAGGGGGCGGCTCCGAATTACTTCGGTGGCACCGGTCAGGTGACAACTTAGTGCCAATGTGCCACCGGTTCAATTACGACCGCGACGAGACTGTTTTGACGCGGCCAGAGTACGGTACTGCGAAAGACGGATGTGTCACCAAAGTCCGCGTGCAGCCGTGGCCTACGAAACACAGACGTGTTGGTGCCTACCGTCGCAGTTCAAGCAGACAGCCAAAGCCTTGCATGCCAAGAAACCCAAGAGTTGGGGCTCCCGACTCGGCCCAAAGCTGTCCTTCGTATCGCCCCTGAACGGCAAGCTCGGCACCATTGCAAAACGTGCGAGCCCACTCGAGACCGAATTTCAGTTCGCCGATACCAACGACTTCATCGGCATCCTCCAATCGTAGAAACGGCGCGGCAGGCGGTGTTCCAACATCCCCGAGCACAAAACGCTCGAGATCCTTGCTGCCGTACAACAACGCTCCTCCTCCGCCACCGATCACCGTAAATCGACTGCATCCCAAGCGGCGTCGTGCATCGACCTTCGCGGTCGGACCCACACCTTCGTATCGTCGACTCCAATTCAAGATCCCCTGTGGTACACCGCCCCCATCGACAACCGTGTTGGAGAGCTCTTGCGCGAGCAATGCATAGCGCAGACCCATTCCGACGCGGACATCGACCGTTTTGATCCTGGTTTCGATCGTCCCGACCAGATTGAGAATCTGCGTTTCTAATCG
>JABDKS010000409.1 GCA_013002105.1 Pirellulaceae bacterium
GGTCTGATCTCATTACCGCCGGCCTTTTTTGTGACCGACGGTTCTCACTATTTTCTCGTGGTGACTCGATCGACGTTTGCGAGGATGCCGCATCAAGATGGCGGCGTGAACTTCGGGGCTGATGGCTCCTCCGGTTCATCCTCGTCATCGTCGTCCCGGTCTCGGCTGGGTGGATCGTCCATCGACAATGCCTGCTTGGCCTCGTACTCGGCCATGCGGAATTGTTGCTGGACATCGTTCAAACCGCGACGCAACTCGCGATAACTCGACCCCAACTTCCTTGCGACTTCGGGCAAATTTCCGCCGAACAGAACGACGGCAATAATCCCGATCACCATTGCTTCAAATGGTCCGAATCCGAACATTTCATGCTTTCTCGTCCGGTGAACCATCCGAATCTTCGTCGTCGGTGCTCTCGCTCATCCCCGCTTTGAACTCGTTGGCACTGCGGCCAAGGTTCCGCATCAAACTGGGAAGCTTCGCACCGCCGAAAAGCAACAGCGCCAGGAAAAGAACAATCAGCATCTCGGGCATGCCCGGGAAACCAAAACCGAAAATCAGACTCGACATACTCATAGCTTCGCTCCGCAAAAGAGACTCATAATTGAGAACCCTCACGCGCACTTACGGCGAAAGCGGGTAGGTCGATCCACCACCAATGTGGCCGATCACCTCCTGGACCGATGTGTCGGGGGTGACAGTTACAAAGAGAACGGACGACCAACGCCGTCGAACTCTCTGAACCAGCTCATTTTATTGCAGCAGGCAACAGTGTCAAAGGTACGCGACAGCTGTAACGGCTGCTTTTGCAGCATTCAGTAAGTGAATCGTGGCAAAACCGGTACGATTTGCCTCGCCCGAGAATCCCCGCGATAGCCGAACGCAGACAAAGAGCCTATTTTCCCCCGAAAGCAGGACAGCGTCGCCCGGAGAATTGCTCTCATGATTTCACACCTTTGGCTGATCGTTTCAAGCGTTTTTGGCGTTTTGGCGGTCATTCTGGTCGGCGGACTTTGCCGACGACTCGGTTGGCTTCGCGATGATGCCGATCACTCGCTCGCCAGCCTGACAGCTAACGTCTTGATCCCCGCGCTGTTCATTGATCGCATTTTGGCCGGTCAGCAGGGCGGGTCGCTATCGGAGACCTGGCTGCCGCCGTTATTCGGCTTTACCACCACGGCGTTTGGATTCGCCGCCGCGTACCTGCTTGCTAAGCTTCTGGGTCCGCGACTGGGGCTCGATAGCGACGTCAAACAGCGATCGTTTGCGATTTGCGTCGGCATTTGCAACTACGGCTACATCCCTTTACCCTTGGCAGAAAAATTCTATCCTGACGCGGTGGTCGATCTGATTCTGCATAACGTGGGCGTCGATCTCGCTCTGTGGAGTGTTGGGATTGCCGTGCTGTGCGGTTTGACGACCAGCGGACTGAGGCGTGTGATTCTGAACCCACCACTGATTGCCGTTATCGTGGCAGTGACGATCAAACAGACGATTGGCAAATCGATCGTGCCGGAATTCTTACTCTCCGCGGCCGGGCTGCTCGGTGACTGTGCGATTCCGATGGGACTGTTGCTCAGCGGCGCAATCCTGGTCGATTTCCTGCGTCAAACCGACTGGTCGGGGTCGCTGGGAACGGTGATCGCCGCGATTGGATTCCGGCAATTGTTGATGCCGATTTTGATTTTGGCCGCGGCAAGTTTGTATGCCACGTCGGTGGACTTGCGTCAGGTGCTGATGCTGCAGGCGGCGATGCCAACGGCCATTTTCCCAGTCGTGCTCATTCGACTTCACGCCAAAGACACGGCAACCGCATTGCGCGTTGTGCTGTCGACATCCATTGCCGCCGTCGTCCTGATCCCGATCTGGTTATCGATCGGAAAGTGGTGGCTGGCGATCTAGCGATCCGCCAAGACAGATTTGACAGGTGGCCTGGTTCAGCAGTTCAGTAGGGCCGCGTTCCCACCGGCCAGCTAATTGCAATCGGTCGGTGATTACCCGTCCTATGACATTGCGATCCACTACCGATCGCAAAACCAATCCACGCACGTTCAATGCAGACAGAAACCCGAACGGCGTCTGATTCTCTGTCGCCGTGGTAAGAGCGAGCCAGTGGCAGGTCGCGTCACCCAGCTCCTCCGTCGACCCAGAAAACGAAAAAAGCCGAGCGTGCTGCGACGTTGGACACGCTACACGCTCGGCTTCGAAGCAATCCTTCCTTCTCCAGCTAGACACTTCCGAAAGGAAATCGATCCATTGCCAATCCATTGGTGATCTTCACGGCATCCTTGCCGATCATTGAGACACGCATCAAGGCATTGAGGCGTCTCTCAAGAATCTCCTTCGGGCAGATCTAGGACCGCATCCTTGCGAACTGGTTCGTTTTGAATTCACGCGGTGCATCGGGGCACTTTTCACCGGTGACGAAATCGGAAATCAGGGAGAGAAAGCCCGCACCAAGCTCTCAGCGAGTTCTTGGTGCAGGCCAAATGGACGCGGTGGAGACTGATTAAGCAACCAAACGCAGATCTTGTTCGATGTGCTCGCGGACACCATCGACAAATTCTTCGAAGATCCGAATATCCAGCGCTGATGCGGCACCGCATTCGGGGTGGAATTGGGTGCCAAGTGCAAACCAATCCATCATTTCACTTTCAATCGCTTCGATCACACCGTCGGGACAGCGTGCTGTAACGCGAAAGCCGGGTGCAACTTCGTCGATCGCCATGTGGTGTCGACTGCTGACGCGAATTTCGCCGTCACCATAAACGCGACCGACCAGCGAATCGCCGACCACATCCAAGGTGTGCCGATGACTCGGATCTTGCGGATCCAAATGAGGCACTGCCGAAGGTAGGTCTTCTTTAATATCCAAGAACAGGTTGCCACCCTGCTGCACATTGAGCAGTTGCATCCCGGTTCCAATGCCAAGAAATGGCATCCGTCGCTCGGCGATGTCTGTCATCAACAAGCGGTCACTGGTTTCGCGAATCGGATCCAGCGGCCGCACGCTCGGATGAAGCATGAAACCGTCGTTGCGCGGATCCAAATCGGCTCCGCCGATCATCATGAAACCGTGCAGTTGATCTAGCACGGCGTGAATGGAATCTGCATCGTCCATCGGTGGGACAATCACAGGGATGCCTCCAGCCGACAGAATCGACTGAAAATAGCCGGCAGCAATGTAACTAAAGGCGGGTGTGCTCCGGGCGGCCGCACGATAATCCGCGTTTAATCCAATCAGTGGCTTGCACGTCATCCGAAAAGTCCTCTTCGAATTCGCGTAGAGAAAGATGCGATATCGTTCCGCATCGTCCAACGGGGTCGAAGCTGACTCGTTGCGCCCATGCCATCATGCATTTGGTGATAGGACAAAATCGGCTCAATGATTTCAAGCTTTCCTGCTCGCGAGTATTGACCGATCCGATCCTTGCGACAAACTCCCTACGTCAACTGACGCAACGCTCGCCACCGATCGAATCAACCCCTGTCTCATCCCAAGCACGACTCCGTTGAATGTGTGTCACAACGTTGTGGCACAACAACGAAAAGACCTTACTAACCTAGGTGTTGATATAAAAAGGAAATCCATATCTTGCGCGCAACCGAGTTGCTAGCACTGCAGGTGGTAGCTGCAAAGCCGCCGCAACGCTAGCAAACAGCCGTTGGGCACTGGTGTTCGCCCCCGATGACAGTGGCTATAATCGGACCAAAGCCAGTGGTGACAACGACTTAAGGACCAAACGTGCAATTCGAAAATGTCTGCCTGGAAGCAATCGGTGCTCAAATACCCGAGGAGATTTGGTCCAGTGAGCGCATTGAACATGAGCTATCGCCTCTTTACAACCGCTTGAAGCTTCCCGAAGGCCGATTGGCGTTGATGAGCGGTATTGCCCAGCGTCGCGTTTGGCCGGTCGGGACGATGCCCAGTGGCCCCAGTATCCAGAGTGGTCGAGCAGCCATCGACGCCGCCGAGATCGATCCGGCCAGGATTGGATGCTTGATCCACGCGAGTGTCTGTCGCGATTTTCTGGAACCGGCGACCGCGTCGCGAGTGCATCATGGACTCGGGTTGTCGGCCGACTGTTGGGTTTACGATGTTTCCAACGCGTGCCTGGGCTTGATCAATGGAGCCGTTCAAATCGCGACGATGATCGAATCGGGAATGATCCAAGCCGGGATTGTAGTTGGCACCGAGAACAGTCGACCACTGCTGCAAGGCACGATCGATGCATTGAATGCCGACGAGTCCCTGACACGCAAATCGGTCAAACCGGCGTTCGCGTCACTTACCATTGGGTCGGGCAGTTGCGCGTGGTTGTTGGTACATCGAAGTCTGTCCAAGGTGGGTTCTCCCATCCACGCGGCGATCGCGGAAGCACGTACGGAGTTCCACGATCTCTGTCGCAGCGATGACGATACGGCCGGGGCCGGCATGCAGCCATTGATGGATACCGACTCCGAAAAACTGATGGCCGAGGGGATCGCGACCGGTGCACTTGG
>JABDKS010000418.1 GCA_013002105.1 Pirellulaceae bacterium
GGCACGTACTTTCCTGCACGAACCGGTGACCGCGGCAAATCGACCGGTTTTTTGTCCATCATGACTCAGATCGACCAGGCCTGGAAAACACAACCAGACATCGTGACGAAACAGGCCGAACATGTCACCAAAGCAATCCGCGCTAGTCAGTCCGATGACGGCGGATCGGACGAACCAGTCGAATTGAATCAAGCGATGGTACAGCGGGTCGCATCGGCACTCTCGGACCAGTTCGATCCCCAATACGGTGGATTCGGATATTCGGCCGCGAACCCCGATCGACCAAAATTTCCCGAGCCTGCGAACTTGATTTTTCTGCTCGATCGTATGAGCCGCGAGTCGGTTTCCCAGGCCGATCGCGACGAAGCGCAGTCGATGTTGGTCAAGTCGCTCGACGGAATGATCAGCGGGGCGATGGTCGATCATCTCGGCGGCGGCTTTCATCGCTACAGCGTCGATCGCCGCTGGCAGATTCCTCATTTCGAAAAGATGCTCTACGACAACGGCCAACTCGCCAGCGTTTACGCTCGAGCTTATGAAAAAACCAACAACGAAGAGTATCGCCGTGTGACAGAGCGACTGTGCGAATTTGTGTTGCGGGAGCTCAAGGCGCCCGGCAACGCGTTCTACAGTGCGTTGGATGCCGACAGCGAAGGCGAGGAAGGTAAGTTTTATCGCTGGACCGACGAGGAGGTCACGGAACTGACCGAATCGATCGATGGTTTTGCCGATGCCGCCAAAATCTATCGACTCGTCGGCAAACCGAACTTCGAGGGTGAGTACTTTGCGCCTGACCCGCGCGGTACGTTGAGTGACATCGCCAAAGAGCGCGGCGAATCCTACACGGCGCTGGACGAACGCTTGGCATCCATTCGACAACGCATGTTCGATATTCGGTCCCAACGCGAACGTCCGATTACGGATACCAAAATCTTGACCGCATGGAACGGGTTGATGATCGCAGGGTTTGCCGATGCGGGACGTATCCTGAAAAAACCTGAATTCACTCAAGATGCTGTGCGGGCGGCCGAGTTTGTGATTTCGGAATTGGCTGACGAATCAGGCCGCCTGAAGCGAAGTTTCGCCGGAGGCAAAGCGACCCTGAATGCCTACTTGGACGACTATGCCTTTTTTACTTCCGGATTGATCGCGCTGCACCGCGCCACAGGTGACGAACGATGGCTCTTGTTGGCTCGCAAAATCACCGACAAACAGATCGAACTTTTCTGGGATGATCGCCAAGGCGGATTCTTTTTCACGTCCAGCGATCACCCCGAATTGATTGTTCGCGTCAAAGATCCGATCGACGGGGCGATTCCATCGGGTGCGAGTGTTTCGGCTGAGAATTTGATGTACTTAGCGGACCATTCTCCTAAGAGCGACTATCAAGAGAAATTGAAGGCAACCCTCCAGGCGATGGCACCCATGTTTCGACGCGCCCCGGCCGGAGTCCCCCGCATCGCCGCCGTCCTAGCAGCCTACCTAGATCCAACCACCACCCCCCACCCGTAGAACGGACTTCAGTCCGTTACCCGAATCTCACCAGTAGAACGGACTTCAGTCCGTTACCCGCACCAACAGTCCGTTACCCACAGCTCACCAGTAAAACGGACTTCAGTCCGTTACCCACACCAACCGTCAGTTACCCACACCAACCTCAACTTCCTCACCGCCCGGGATTCTCGAACCAAACCACACCCAAGTTCGCTTTCTCTTCACACGTCATCACATCCAGATCGCCGTCACCATCGATGTCGGTGATCTCCATTCGATCAAACTTGGTACTGGGCGTACTTCCGATCGCACGCCAATCCTTCCCTTGCACTTTCATCCAGATGCCTGGTCGCGGTGTCTTGATTTTGTCGGCGGCGGTGTTGGCCGTCATCACCAACCGACGATCGCCCAGGCGATGGATCGCCTTGCCAAATGGCGCATCGGCCGGATTGGGATGCTCAACCGACTCCCAATGATCTCCGTTGCGCAAAAAATCGATCCAAACCGAATCTCGCGTCGAAACCAAAATTCGATCGGGTGACGCATCGATAAACATGGGCTCGTGATCGGTTGCACCCACAATATGTTCTGGCCACGCGCGGTTCAGCGCGGTTTGATCGGGCTGTTCCAACCACGCGACCGCGTGATGTTTCCCTTTGCGATCGCTGAAAACGATGTCGTCATCGCCGTCATGGTCCATATCGATCACCTGCAGCGACATGATCCAACCGGCTTTCCGCAATCGCGAGTGCGTCCAAGTTTTCAGATCGTCAGCCGATTGCATTGGCTGCCGCAGCAGTGTGATCGTCGCGTTTGCTCCCTTGGATCCGATCGCCAACGCGTCGCTGCCGTCATTCAATTTCAATGCAGTGGCAAACATCCACATCTGACCATTGAGCGACTCGACCGATTCGGTTTTCCAGTTGCTCGGCATCAGCAACGATGCGGCACTGGTTTGGTCTCCGACAAACCGATGAACCAAAACCTGTTTCTGCTTTCCTTCATGACAACTGACGACGTCCAATCGACCGTCACGGTCGACATCAAACGCCACGGCGTCTTCGGGCGAGCGACCCTTTCCAACGGTAACCGATGGCCACGCTGACTTCGCCGCGTTGTACCCCGGATGCAAGTACAGTCGGACAACGCCAGATTCCTCCCAACCGGTCACCACATCCTGCAATCCATCACCGTCAAAATCCGCTAAACGAACTCCGTCGGCGCCTCGCAAGGTGTCGTCGATAACGTGTCGCTGCCAAACCTGCCCCCAACCATTTGGAGGCAACACGAACAAGAAGAGAACGCCTAACATCCAGCCAGTGTTCAATTTCGTGATGAACTTTCGTGGATGACTATTCATCTAAATTTCCTGGGGAAACGTCGACATAACACACGTCACGCGTACGGACGTAACCGCCGTCGTCGTGGCTGACGAACCAGTGACGTGTTGTGAATAATTCTGACGCGTCAGCGGACAAACAGAGTATCGTCACGATGGCAGTGGCTTGGTTGTAAGCCCGGACCTTTCTAGCAAATTCGCGTTAGGACAAATCCTGGGCGACAAACAATCTTAGAAGGTTCAAGTCGCACCGCCCTGGATATGGTGACGATGTGGATTCTTGAATGAAACGATCGAGCCAGTCGTTAC
>JABDKS010000435.1 GCA_013002105.1 Pirellulaceae bacterium
CTTCGCCGCTTCGCTATGACGTGGCAGTACCTTGGCCAAAACGGCGATCGACCGGGGTAAAACAGAGTGACGCTCCTCAGCCGGCTGGGGAACGGCGTCGGCGATCGTTGGCGAATCCAAAACGCTCGGTTCATCAATCGCCGGCATTTCAATCGCAATCACCGGCTCGCGTGAGAGCGAGTCCGCCCCGTGTGCGACGGACCCTGACGGCGACGATGCGTGCTGGGACGCTATGGTTTGCATGTTTTGAACATCGACATTTTGACCACGATCGTCGTGATCCGACGGCCACAGGATCTGCCGCTTGCTCAATGCCTCCGAAACAAACTGCTGGGCTTCGGCCATGATTGGCGTCACCCGAGCACCACTCGATTTGTCTTGCGGTGGTAGCAGTTGGTTACTTAACGCAACAACGCCATCGATCAGTTCCCGGCCCGGCCAGATCTCACTGGCGATTGGCTCGTTGTGGTGACTTTGCTGCGGCGCCGTCAGTGAAGGCTGGTTGGTCGTTTGCGTATCGAGACCGGACTGGCGTGTACGAAAGACTTCTGCGACGCGAGTCGGTAGTTGCATTGCACGTGAACCATGTTCGGTTCGGTCAACGGCACGGTTATGCATCTCCGGCATCATCACGGCGTGATGCATCACTTCGCTATCCAACCCCAACTCGCTGCCGCGTTGAAGGGATTGCGCCACCGCGGATTCAATGTGCGAAATCGCTGCCTTTTCCGTCAGTAATTCTGGCGTATCGAATTGCAGAACGGTTTGATCGACTCGCTTCGCGGTCAGGCCTGGCTGGAAGGCTTCGGTTTCAGCCAGGTAGGGATCCGGGCCGTCGCCAGCGATCAGGCTGGACCATTGAGCCGTCAAGCGTGCCGAAAGTGACCGCCACGTCTCGTCGTCCGACGGCGAAATGATCGAGATCACGATGATGATCGCCGACGTGATTGCGGGCCAAAATACGAGGGCTCGCTTAACTTCGTTCATCCGCTTTGCTTCCATTCAAGGCTGGTGGATCCACTCCACAAGCAACTCGGGCGGGGAGAAACTAATGGGTTATCATCAGAATCGGCCCGCTGATCACGCGTATCCAGTGGCGATTGGTACATCACTAGGAAACTTGAAAGTCCCTCACTGGGAACCTCCCCAACCCGCTCACCCGGATCAGCAGCGGGGGATATTCCCACAAAATCCGCTATTTCCGCCCCGCTTGGCGAGCAAACTCCGGCCGAAACTCAATTGCCCGTAGCGTCAAAACACGCGCAGACTGCGCCACCGGCAGAAATTACAATCCCAGCATGACATCACTCCCTGAAACCGTGTTCGTAGCTGGCCACCGCGGCATGGTCGGGTCCGCCGTCTGCCGGCGTTTGGAACGAGAATCGGTCCGCGTTCTCACTGCCGACCGCAACGAGCTTGACCTGACCAACGCCGCGATGACCCGCGAGTATTTCGCCACTCACCGCCCCGATGCAGTCCTTTTTGCCGCCGCAAAGGTCGGTGGCATTGGCGCCAATGCTAGCTATCCGGTGGAGTTTTTGTCGGACAATGTTTTGATGGCGGTATCGGCAATCAACGCTGCGTATGAGTCAGACGTTTCGCGATTTCTGTTCCTGGGCAGCACCTGCATTTACCCGCGAGACTGCCCGCAGCCGATCGATGAAGACTCGCTGTTGACCGGGCCGCTCGAAAAAACCAACGAGGCGTACGCGCTGGCGAAGATTACGGGCCTGAAGTTATGCGACTATTACCGGCAACAATACGGCGTCCTCTTCCACAGCGCAATGCCAACGAATCTGTACGGACCGGGCGACAACTATCACCCAGAGAACAGCCACGTCCTGCCGGCCCTGATCGCACGATTCCATGAAGCGAAATTGAGTGAATCGCCGAGCGTCACTATTTGGGGAACCGGCTCGCCACGGCGTGAATTCCTGTATGTCGACGATTTGGCGGACGCATTGATCCATCTGTTGACCCTGGATGACCCGCCGTCCTGGGTCAACGTGGGAACAGGAATCGATCAGACGATTCTAGAGTTGGCCGAATTGGTTGCCAAAACCGTCGGATACTGGGGGACGATCCAAACCGACCCTTCGCGCCCCGACGGAACCCCTGTTAAATGCTGCGACGTCTCACGGCTCCACAACACCGGATGGCAACACAAAACATCCCTGGCAGATGGTCTGAAACGAACCTACGAAGCCTACCTGGACGAAGTCGGAGCCGATCGACTTCGTTCGGTTTAGCGACCATCCCAAACGCATACTTCACAACCTTCTCAAAAAACCACGCGACACATGTCTAAATCAGCACTGATCACTGGAATCACGGGCCAAGATGGAAGCTACCTGGCCGAATTGCTACTCGAAAAAGGCTACGAAGTTCACGGGCTCGTTCGCCGCAGCAGTACCTTTTCGACCGAACGCATTGAACACATCTACAAAGATGTGCATGAAGAAGCCAATTTGCGACTTCACTACGGTGACCTCACCGACGGGCAAGCACTGACCAACTTGGTGCTCGAGATCCAGCCCGACGAAATCTACAACCTGGGTGCACAAAGTCACGTTCGCGTTTCCTACGATCAGCCGGTTTACACGCTGCAAACGGTCGGTGTCGGCGCATTAAATGTTCTCGAAGCTGCCCGACTGCTGAACAAGGAAAAACAGATTCGTGTCTATCAAGCCAGTAGCAGCGAGATGTACGGCGATGTACTACAGACACCACAGACCGAGACGACACCGTTCAATCCACAATCGCCGTATGCCTGCGCCAAAGTATACGCGTTTCATCAAACGGTAAACTATCGTCGCGGTTACGACATGTTCGCCAGCAACGGCATCTTGTTCAATCACGAATCCGAACGTCGCGGCGAAACATTTGTCACGCGTAAGATCACGCGTGCAGCCGGTCGGATCAAAATGGGCCTGCAAGAAAAACTCTACCTCGGCAATCTGGATGCCAAACGAGACTGGGGTTATGCAAAAGATTATGTCGAAGGCATGTGGCGAATTTTGCAACACGACGAACCCGATGACTTTGTGTTGGCGACCGGTCGTACCGAATCCGTTCGCGATTTCTGCAAACTGGCATTCGAACGTCTGGACCTGAACTACGAAGATTATGTTGAGATCGATCCACGATATTTCCGGCCTGCGGAAGTCGATCTCCTACTTGGCG
The DNA here is from genome assembly GCA_013002105.1 of Pirellulaceae bacterium. The sequence continues at coordinate 3,184 of JABDKS010000435.1, forward strand.
ACGCCTCCAAAGCGAAAGAAAAACTCGGCTGGGTCGCCGCGACAGATTTAGAAGAATTGGCAAGAATCATGGTCGAGCATGACTTGGAATTGGCCCAGCGCGAGGCGCACGCCAAAAATTTCGTTCCAAACTGAATCGCCGCACCCCCATGAACGACGCCGGCGGTAGCGAAGGGTATTCCTTGGCTGCCGCTGCTTTTTTGCGCCCCTGGTCGACGATCGGAGCGATTGAGGTGACAATGGCCGATCGCTAATCGATCCTTCCTCGTGAGTAACAGTCGCAGCAATCTGCGGAGCGGAAATGGGCAAAAAGAAGCCAGCGTCGTTTGAATATGTCGAGCCGATTGGCGACCGTGTATTGGTTCGAAAAGATGAGCCAAAACGGGAGACGCGAGGTGGGATCGCGCTACCCGATGCGGCCGAGATCCCGACCATCACGGGCCGGATCGTGACGATCAGCGCCGTCGTCGAAAACGACGAAGAATTGCCGCTGCGTCAGTACGACAAAATCCTTTTCCATCCGAAAAACGCTGTACCTGTCGACCTTGAACACGACAATCAACTATTCGTTGTGCCAGTCGAAGACGTCGTGGCGGTTTTTCGTCGAAAAAAACCAGAGTAATCCACTTTGCGAGAGCGGCAGCACACTCGCAAGAATCGCGTGATCTTTGGCATCAAAACGGTCTCACACGCCGAGAGCGGTTTCATTATCGGTGTGGGTTCATCGTAGGCCAGGACCTGTCCTGGCAACGTCCCGCCAGGACAGGTCCTGGCCTACGTGAAACCTGAAACTACGTGAGCGGCAATCGCCAAAGGTCATTTGGATCGATGCAGCCGATAACACGTCACCTTTGGACGGCAGGATTCAGCCCGATCTTTCCCGTTTTACTTGCCCAACGAACGTAATCAGACGTAGACTGATTTGACGTCTTGTCTTTCAAATGTCTGCTTTGCTGGCGGCCGGTAATCGATTCGAACGGTCAAGTTCCATTGGTTGTTGGCGAACTAGCCTACGCGATTCATTTTCCCCGGCTGATTCATGTTTTCCTTCGATCGTTGGAGTTTGCGGCGCCGCAGATCGCAACGTTCGAGGCGTCCAAAGCGTCTATCATCGGCGGGACCTCGCAATCGTAAAGTCGCGTTCCAACAACTCGAGTCGCGACGACTTCTGGCGGCCGAAGCTGGCACGTTCGATTTAAACGTACCCTTTGATACGACCGGTCTCGTTGGATCACTATCCTCTACCGTCCATTGGGGCGACGGCACTCAGTCTGCAGGAACGGTCAGCGGCGTCGTCGACAACAACGGCCCGTTGAGTGTCGAATTCCGATACCAGGGAGATTTCTTTAACGACGCCAGTCGCAAGGCGTTGTTGGAACTGGCCGTGACCCCAATCATCGAACGATTCAGCGATGAACTCGCTGCGATCACTCCGACGCCTCTGTTGCAGTGGAATGCTGTCACAAAAAATCCCGTCACCGGTCTACCACTGACGATCCCCGCGTTATCCGTTCCCGCGAATCAACTGATTGTCTATGTCGGTGGTCGTGATTTACCGGGCGACCAGGTCGGTGTGGCCGGACCGGGTGCATTCTCGTTCCCCGCGGTTAGCGGTGTTACAAGTTCGCAAATCGCACAAATCAATGCCTTTCGCGACATCGCTCGGTACCGTGGACAGTTGGATGCCAAGGGTGCCAATCCAACAGACATTGGACCGTGGGGCGGTTTCATGGCCTTTGACACCAACACGAATTGGCATTTCGGAGCCACCACGGACGGATTGGATAACGACGAAGTGGACTTTGTCAGCGTGGTCGCACACGAGATGATGCACGTCCTTGGTTTCGGGGTGGAATATGCCGGATCGGATAATTCCTCGTTCGAGACGTTTACCAACGGCTCCGTATTCACTGGCCCCAAGGCAGCCGCACTTTTTGGTGGTAACGTCCCCTTAGACGGTGGCAGCCACTTTGCAGACGATATCATCAGCCGCTCTCAACAGCCGGTGATGAGTTCGAGTGTTTTGAATGGCAGCCGAAAAATATCGACGCCGTTGGATCTGGCCGCCTTGGACGACGTCGGATGGACGCTTCGCACTCCGACCACAGCAACGGTTAGCGCCTCGCACGTCTACGCTGACAACCCGTCGCTGGGGAATGACTATCCAGTCTCCGTCGTTTTGCACGCCAGTCAGCTCGGTGAAATCACTCAAAGGGTCGATGCAACGGTCACAAACACGCCGCCCACGTTGACCGCGGCGCCGAGTTTATCGGTGGAAGTCGACCAGCCTCTGACGTTGATCGACATCGTCGAAATCTCTGACCCTGGCTTTGCAAACACAGCAGCACCGTCGGTGGAGACGTTTACCTATTCAATCGATTGGGGTGACGGCAGCCCAACGGATACCGGTGTCGCAACGATCGACCAACAGGGCGACGCGGCACAACCAACTCTGGCTTCGCTGGACGGGCTGCACACGTATACCAACGTCGGCACCTACGATCTACGGATCACGGTGGTGGATGATGATGGTGGATCGGCAACGGCCGGTATTATCGTATCGGTCACACCCAAACCGTCACTACAGTTGTCGCTTTCGGCCAGCAGTGTTGCCGAAGATGCCGGTGAATCAGCCGCGATCTTAACGGTGCTGCGAAGCGGCCCGGTGCGCGACACCGACCACGCTATCGTATTACTGTCCAGCGACGATAGTGAAGTCGTTTTGCCGCCAACGATCGTGATCCCGGCGTATGAAAGCGCGGCAACCGTTGCAGTTTCGACAATCGACGACACTCTACTTGATGGCACCGTCAACGTTGTCATAACGGCCAGCGCCAGCGACGTATACCCTGGCGACATTGCTGTCGACGTACTCGATCGCGAGTTTCTTACCGCGTTGCTTTCCGTCACCGAGATCGTCGAAAACGATACGAGTGCAGCCATACTACAGGTGACGCGCAGCAATACTGACACAGAACAAACTCTGACTGTCAATATCTCAGGCGGTGATCCTACGCAGGTTCAATTGCCTCTTCAAATTACTTTTGCCGCCGGTCAACAGACTCATGAAATTACCATCGAGCCTGTTCAAGATACGAGCCATGAATTAACGCAGCAGTTGACGTACGTGATCGATGCCGCTGGATACACCGGCACCGAAATTTCATTCGATCTAATCGATGACGAACCGCCTTTGTTTCAAAACCAAGTCGATCGTTTTGATGTCGACGGCGTCAACGGTGTGACTCCCGCTGATATATTGCAAGTCATCAACGAACTTGCGGATGAAGGAAGTTCGGTGCAGTTGGACCCTGCCATACGGCCGTTCGAAGGCGCCTATTATGATGTCGACGGGAACTATGTGCTTTCGCCAAATGACATTTTGTTGGTGATCAACGAATTGGCAGAAAGAGCACAAGGAGATTCGCCCTCGGGCGAGCAAATTGCTGATCCGCCGCTGGCCGTTTCGGCGAAGTACTTGAGGCAAGTCAACGAAAATGAAACAGACGAAAGCTCGCTCCTGCTTCAATCCCAAGTCGACAATGCGAGGCTTACTTAGTAGGCTAAATTGATCAAGCGGCACTTTCACAGCGCCAAGACTGCAACCAAAAGTTTCACCGAATCTCAATGACCATTTCTCTGATCATCGCTGTTGTCTCGCTCGCCGTTTTGCTGACAGCCAGTGGACTTCTTTGGTTTTGGTTCGTTCGGTCACAGGACTAGGTTCTTTCTGATCGATTGGTCGGCCCTTGAAACAGGCGGCGACGCGAAAGCGGTCGGACCCTTTATTCCCCACGGCGTGGATTGACGAGACAGTGTCTAATCGGTCTCAGATCGCGATCGCTCGCGCCGCAAACGGCAGCATTCCAGAATTTCACGCTTGCGATCGTTGGACGCGGATCCCCAATCAGCGATTTCATCCAGGTCGCGAAAGCAACCGACGCAGCAGCCATTTTGGTCCACCACGCAGACGTTCGTGCACGGTGAATCAACGACGTCGTCGATGTCAGTCGGTTGGCTCAACGGTACGCTCACTCAATGGGGTCCAAGCGGTAGGCGATCTCTCGCCCGATGGTTTAGGATAGCGGATCATCGATGATCTTTAAAACGGCCCTCGATATCACTAACGACGCAAACCCGCACCACATATCGATATTCCCGCCATGTACCAAGCCACCTATTGGACTGGATTGGCTTCCCGCCAATTTCCCGCACTCACGCATTTACTCACAATCGCATTGCTCGCCATGACTGGGGGACAAGTCGGGGCGGCGAATTTGTGGCCCACATTTCGAGGTCCCAGCGGCGACGGCGTTGCGCCAGCACAATGCAAACCACCCACAAAGTGGTCGACGACCGAGAACATCGCCTTTCGCACGCCACTGCCGGGCCAAGGTTGGTCCTCGCCAGTCGTAAGCGAAAACCGCATCTATCTTTCGGCCGCGATTCCTCAATCGGAATCTGGTGAATCGGATAAAAAAGACACTGATTTTGAATTGTCACTTTTGATCATTGACCGTGACTCCGGCGAATTGATCAAGAAAGTCGCGTTGCTTGATCAACCCGCTGAAAAGGCGGCAAAAATTCACGGCAAGAACAGTCACGCGAGCCCCACACCGATACTCTACGGAGACCGACTGTACGTTCACTTTGGCTACCAAGGCACCTGTTGTGTCGACTTGAACGGCGATCTGATTTGGAAAAACCGCAATCTCTTTTTCAAACCTGTCCACGGCAATGGCGGAACACCTATCTTCGTCGATAATCGTCTGATCTTTACGTGTGACGGTGCCAAGGACCCCAAAGTCGTCGCGCTGGATGCGTCAACCGGCAAGGTCGCTTGGGAAGTCGCGAGACCTGTCGATGCACCCAAGAAATTTTCCTTTTGCACGCCGACGTTGATCCATGTTCAGGGGCAACATCAAATCATCGCTCCAGGCAGCAATTGTGTATTGGCGATCGCACCAAAAACCGGCGATGTCATTTGGCAGTTGGAATACACCGGTTACAGCGTCGTACCAAAACCACTTTTTCACAATGGTAACGTCATCCTGTCGACCAGCTTTGACAGTCCGTCGATGCTGTCAATCGACCCGACCGGCAATGGCGACGTAACCGAAACGCACTTGCAATGGACGGTCAAAAAGAATGTGCCGAAGACGTCGTCAATGATTGCCCACGACGGTTTGATCTACTCCGTCAGCGACAACGGTGTCGCCATGTGCGTTAACGCTGAGAGCGGAGAGATTGTCTATCAAAAACGCCTGGGCGGAAACTTTTCTGCGTCGCCCGTCCTGGCCGGCGATCACATTTATTTTACCGACGAATCAGGTCGAACAACCGTGGTAAAAACTGGACGTCAATGCACGATCGTGGCTGAAAATGATCTCGAAGAACGAACACTTGCGTCGATGGCCGTTGCCGGAGATTCATTGATTGTTCGCACCGCCGATGCGCTTTATCGGATCGCTGACTGACAGTCTGCGAGGCGACTGGATTTCCACGACGTTGCCTTCGCGAAAGCATTTGTTTTTGATCCACGCCGCACAACGATGGACGGGTGTGTGCCATTTCGCACCGCCGTTCGCAATGCGCGCGATATCGCGCACGTTGGCAAGCAAATCGACGTCTCGCCGTGAACATTCCTTCACGGCACGTGACTTGCCACTACCGTTCTGACCATGAGGAGTCGTGAAACCTTTTGATGAAACCATTTCTATGGACCAACCTGAATGAGCCGTGGGCGACAAGATCTCGCCGAATGGCACGCTTTATCTATCGACAAAATTACCAGCAAGCTCGATGTAGGCTTGCACGGACTTAGTCAGGCGGAGGCCGATGCGCGGTCAAAACAATTCGGACCCAATCAACTTCCGCAACAACCAGCGACTCCGTTGTGGGCAATCGTTTTACGTCAATTCCGCAGCCCACTGATCTATATCCTGGCTCTCGCGGCAATCGTCTCGGCGGCAATGGGAGATGTCAAAGACGCGGGCTTCATTGCCGGCGTACTCGTCCTCAACGCCATGATCGGTACCTATCAAGAGTGGAAAGCCGAGAAAAGTAGTCACGCTCTGAAGAAACTCTTACAGATTCGCGCATCGGTGCACCGTGACGGCGAAGTCCGTGACGTGAATGCAGAAGAAGTCGTGCCCGGTGACATCGTTTGGCTCGAGTCGGGTAACCGTGTGCCGGCCGATATTCGATTGTTGTCTGCCCATGGTCTCGAATCAGACGAGTCACTATTGACCGGCGAGTCGTTGCCGGTACTGAAAGACCCCAATTGGTCTGGCGCTGAATCTGTTCCGCTAGCCGATCGATTGAATATGACTTACGCCGGGTCCATTGTGGCTCGTGGTCGCGCCAAGGGACTCGTTGTCGCCACCGGTATCGCGACCAACGTTGGACAATTGGCGCTTGACGTATTGGACGAATCCGGCGGTCGACCGCCGCTATTGGTTCGCATGGAGCGATTCACCAATGTCATCGCCGTCGCCGTGCTCGTTGCCGCTGCGTCAATCGGCACGCTGGGCGTGGTGTTTGGCGGGTACACCATCAACGAGATGTTTCTGTTCGCTGTCGCGTTGGCGGTTTCTGCGATCCCCGAAGGCCTGCCCGTCGCGATGACCGTGGCACTCGCAATCGCAACAACTCGAATGGCAAGACGCGGCTTGATCGTACGGCGACTGACCGCGGTCGAAGGACTCGGTAGCTGCACATTGATCGCGACCGACAAAACCGGCACACTCACCTGCAACGAACTAACCGTCCGCGAAGTTTGCTTGCCCGACGGCCAGGTGTTTCGGGTTACCGGCGAGGGCTTTGCGCCATCGGGCAAAGTATTGCTGAATGACAAGACGATCGACCCGGGTCGCCATGATCCGCTTCAATGGCTAACGCGCGCTGGCATGCTCTGCAACGAAGCTGACCTCCATCGACGCAACGGGACGTGGCTCTGGCACGGTGACACGGTCGATGTTGCATTCCTGTCATTTGGTCACAAACTAGGCTGGAACCGGCAGTCGTCCGTCGATGCGCATCAACAGGTCAACCAGATTCCCTTTGAACCCGAGCATCAATTCGCCGCGTCCTTCCATGAAATGGACGAAAGCGTCTATGCTTTTGTCAAAGGCGCTCCAGAACGCGTGCTGGCAATGTGTACGCAATCGAGCTGCGGCGATTTCAACCATTTGCAGTTAAATGCAATGGCATGTCAGATGGCGGAACGCGGTTATCGCGTTCTTGCACTGGCCGACAAGAGGCTCGATCATCCAATCAGTTCCGAAGACGCCCCGCCGACGCCGTCCGCACTTCGCTTTTTGGGGTTCGTCGGAATGATCGATCCACTTCGGCCCGGCGTCAAAGATGCGGTGAAGGACTGTGCGCAAGCGGGTGTCAGCATTTCGATGATCACCGGTGACCATCGAGCCACTGCTCTGTCAATTGCTCGCGACCTGGGGTTGGCCGCTGACGAGACTCAAGTGATCGAGGGTGTCCAACTGCAGGAGAAAACGCCCGATGAATTGTCGGAGATCGTCGGTCGTATTCGTGTTTTCGCACGCGTTGCTCCGAAACAAAAACTTCAAATCGTCGATGCTGCTCGACGGTCAGGCCATTTTGTTGCCGTCACCGGAGACGGAGTCAATGACGCGCCCGCGCTGCGAGCCTCCAACATCGGTGTCGCGATGGGCAAGAGTGGCACCGACATCGCGAGAGAAGCAGCTGAACTCGTCATCAGTGACGACAATTTTGCCACGATTGTTGGGGGCATCGAAGAAGGCCGGGTGGCCTATGACAACATTCGCAAAGTGATCTACCTGCTGATCTCCACGGGTGCGGCCGAACTAGTCTTGATGGCTTTGGCGGTCGCAACCGGGACGCCGTATCTGCCTTTGTTGCCGGTCCAAATCTTGTGGCTGAACTTGGTCACCAACGGAATCCAGGACGTCGCGTTGGCATTCGAACCGAATGAAGGAGACGTTTTGCAGCGTCAACCACGTTCGCCCAGTGAACGCATCTTCAACCAGTTGATGATCGAGAGAACGGTCATCGCCGCCATCGTTATTGGCGTTGTTGGTTTTCTAGCGTTCCGCTCAATGCTGCCCAGCAATGCCGGTGAAGCGGAAGTCGCGTCAGCACGCAACGCTCTTTTACTGTTGATGGTGCTGTTTGAAAACATCCATATCGGCAACTGCCGGTCCGAGACCAAGTCAGCCCTCGTGATGTCGCCGCTACGAAGCCCGATTCTGCTGCTGGGCGCAATCACCGCCTTTTGCATTCACTTGGCGGCAATGCACACTTCCTTTGGCCAAGTACTGCTGGGTGCGGGACCGGTCGCAATCGAATATTGGGGAATCCTGTTCTTACTATCGCTATCAATCCTGCCCGTGATGGAGCTTCACAAATGGAGTTGGAGAATGCGATTTCCCAATCACAATCAAAGTATCAGCGAATGAGCCGCTGCTCGCGGGCCAACGCTATCACCCGAAAATGCACCAATCCGTTGCGCAAATAGGATACAAGGTTGACCGCTTTTCATTCGCAATCCGTCGCACAAGTCGCTGCACTGCTTGACGTCGAAATCTCGCAAGGGCTGTCGACCGATGCGGCTCAATCGAGATGCACCGAGAATGGACCCAATGAGTTGGTCCAGCTTGGCGGGCGTGGACAGTGGCGGATTTTGTGGGAACAACTCAGTGGCGCCATGGTCGTGTTGCTTGTCGTCGCCGCGATCGTATCGCTGGCGCTGCACGAGTATGTCGACGCCGTCGTCATCTTTGCCATCGTCGTTCTCAATGCGCTGCTCGGTTTTGTCCAAGACTATCGCGCAGAAAAAGCACTTGCTGCGCTGCGAAAGCTGTCCGTCCCCGTGGTTCGAGTTCGGCGTGACGGCGCTGTCGTGGAGCTATCAGCGAGGAAACTGACACCTGGTGACATCGTGCTTCTAGAAGTAGGCAATTACGTACCAGCGGATTGCCGTCTGATTGAAAGTGTGAATTTGCGAATCCAAGAGTCCGCACTGACCGGCGAATCCGAAGCCGTTAACAAGACGAGTCAAACGCTGAGCCCCAAGCAGCTTCCGCTGGGCGACCGCACCAACATGGCCTTTATGGGCACCGTCGTGTCCTATGGACACGGCCAAGGCATCGTGACCGCCATTGGCATGAACACCCAGCTGGGACAAATTGCGACAAGCTTGCAGAGCGTCGACACAGAACCAACGCCGCTGCAAAAGAAACTTGCGCAGCTCGGACGCGCGTTGGCACTGATTGCGTTGGCAATTGTGGCTTCGCTGTTTGCACTAGGAGTTTGGCGAGGCGAAGACACTCGACTGATGTTGATGACGGCGCTAAGCATGGCGGTCGCAGTCGTCCCCGAGGGACTACCTGCTGTCGCGACGGTTGCACTTGCGCTCGGGGCACGACGAATGTTCCAGCGGAATGCCCTGATCCGAAAGCTACCTGCGGTCGAAACGCTAGGTTCGGTAACGGTGATTTGCTCGGACAAGACGGGCACACTTACCGAAAATCGTATGACGGTCACGGTGCTTGATGTCGCCGGAAATCGGCTCGACCTCCATCAGATTCACCCAAACAGAGAGATTTCCGACGGCCAAACGATTCCCGTCACCTCTGATTCTGCAACGATCACTTCGATGCAAAGCAGGATTGTTGACGACTCCGCATTCGCGCTTCTACTGCTTGGGGTTGGGCTTTGTAATGACGCAGAACTGAAATTTGATCCCGAAAAAAACCGGTTTCAAGCCATCGGCGATCCCACCGAAGGAGCGCTCGCGACGGTTGCGGCCGATTTGGGACTCTGTAAAGACCGCTTGCTGAATCTGCTACCGCGTGAAGCAGAGATTCCGTTTGACTCCGACCGGAAACGGATGACAACGATTCATCGTGTCGGAAACATCAAGAATGACAATCAATCCAGTGACGTGATCGCGGCAGCGTTTCGTCCGTTGACACAGGTGGATGGCGAATCGATTGCCTTTACCAAAGGTGCCGTCGATGGCCTGATCGAAACGTGCCAATTCATTTGGCATCAAGACCGTCCAGAACCGATCACCGACGATTGGAAAAATCGTATCGACGTAGGTCATGAAGCACTCGCCGCCAGCGGAATGCGTGTCTTGGGTCTCGCGTTTCGTCCCGTCGATCAAACTGGCCCCGACTGCAGCGAATCATCGATCGAGCGAGACATGATCTTTGTAGGCATGCTCGGCCTGCTTGACCCACCACGCGCCGAAGTTGCCGAGGCGGTTAGCCAATGCCGAGTGGCCGGCATTCGTCCGATCATGATCACCGGCGATCATCCGCTGACGGCCCAGCACATTGCCAAGCAACTGAAAATTTCCGACAGCAACCAAGTCATAACAGGACATGACTTGGATCAGTTGGATGAACGAGAACTACAAGAAATGATATCTCAGGTCGCTGTTTACGCCCGGGTCGCTCCCAAACACAAACTACGACTTGTCAAAGCGTTACAGCATCAGGGCGACGTTGTCGCGATGACCGGCGATGGCGTCAACGACGCGCCCGCTCTCAAACAAGCGCACATCGGTGTCGCAATGGGAATCACGGGAACCGACGTTTCCAAAGAAGCCTCCCAAATGGTGCTCCTGGACGATAACTTCGCAACCATCGTCGGAGCGGTCGAAGAAGGGCGGATCGTCTACGACAACATTCGTAAGTTCGTTAAATACACCATGACCAGCAACGCAGGGGAGATAGGGGTGATGGTCATCGGGCCGCTCGTGGGGATGCCACTACCGCTGTTGCCATTGCAGATTTTGTGGATCAATCTTGTCACCGACGGTTTACCTGGATTGGCGCTCGCCGTCGAACAGGCTGAGCGCGATACCATGAATCGCCCCCCTCATCCGCCCAAAGAGCACATCTTTGGCCGCGGCATGGGAATCGACATCGCTTGGATCGGTTTGCTGATGGGTGTCGTTTCATTATCGATGGGATACTGGTATTGGGCCGACGGTAGCACTAATGAGGCACATTGGAGAACGATTATCTTTACCGTCTTAACGATTTCGCAAATGGGCAATGCCATGGCGACTCGATCGTCGGTCGATTCATTGTTCCAAATTGGAGTCTTCTCCAACCGACTAATGATCGGCTCGGTAGCGTTAACCTTCGCCCTACAGTTGGCCGTCATCTACTGGCCACCCTTGCAAAGCATTTTCAAGACGTCAGCGCTCAGTGCGGCCGAACTTGCCAGCTGTGTCTTGCTAAGTGCCATCGTTTTCTGGGCCGTCGAAGCACAGAAATTTGTGGTGCGTCGACGCAACGGGCGCAGCACCGCGTGATCTGACGATGGCCGTCACCAGATCGGAACATGAATTTCCTCAATCGCGCCGCTGGACTTCGCGCGAGATCATGCGACATAGTTCGATCGAAGCCGCTGCAACCTCGGTCGACCATTCCTCCAGCGAACTGTGATCAGACGATTCGATGGACCAAACAATCACTCGCTCTGGAAGCCGACCAAGTCGCTCAGCCAGCTGTAAGGTCGCCACGAGCGAAAAATCGTGCGTTCCCGACCATTTCGATTCGCTCATGCTATCGCTAGGCCAATCAAAGCGACTGATCTGCCCAGCCGTACCGCTACCGCGGCACGCGTCACAGAGGATCAATCTGACATAATCACGGTCGAGCCAATCGAAGATCTCAATCGGTGATTTTGCTTGCCGCACATTGCAATGATCTTGATGCAGGTGATCTGCGAGCAAGGCCGCGACCCGCCAGCCTGCTTGGTCGTCGCCAAAGGGACTACCGATCCCAACGATCAAGGTCATCTCCGAATTCACGATCGCTGAATCTTCACTTTCAGGAAATGCGTCGAGCAACTGATGCACGGGTCGTAGCAACGAACCAGATTTTCGCATTGCCGCGACAAAACTGCGTCGTCGCTACTTCGAAAATGGGGAACCCAGTTCCTCAAATCGCTTTCAATTTGGCCCTGATTCTGCGACGTCGGTGGCACAATCTTCGCTTCGCGAATCTTTCCATCCGAGTCAACCGCGTATCGGTGATACAACAATCCGCGTGGCGCTTCGGTAGCCGAGCAACCAACGCTGTTTCGATACGAATACGCGATCCGCGGAGGCCGCGGAGGCTGGTACGCCTTGATGATTTCCAGCGATTCTTCGAAGGCGTGAACCAACTCCAGCGAGCGTGCAACGATACTTTGGAAAGGATTGAAGCTCGGCCATACAATCCCCACTTCACTGGCTAATCTGCGGGCAGTGGGTGACAGATGATCGAGATTCAATCCCACTCGCGCCAAAGGCCCAACCAGGTAGGTCTCACCCGTTTTACGACGCGCCGAGTGCAACGCTGTTGAATGCTCCACCTGACGTTCCTGGAACTCACTCTCATAATCATTCACTTCGATTGTCTGCCCCCCGCTTGTGACCACACTGCCCTCGTTCATCGGGTACTCATCGGCGTGCGCAAGCGAAACGAGCTGATAGTCGCATCGAAACGAGGGATAATCGAAACCGGCCACCCAACGCGTGGTATCGATCGCAGCTTGCAAACACCACTGAAGATCAGGAATCAGCCGCTGCAAATCCTCGCGTCGCGGAGCGCGATAAAAACCGCCAACAGCTACGTTCACGGGGTGTATGGCTCGACCGCCAAGCACTTCCAATAATTGGTTGCCATGCTTTTTCATTCGCAAACCACGTTGAACTTCGTCGGGAAACTCTGCGGCCATTTCCAATCCGCTTTCGTGCCCAACAAAATCGGGTGCGTTCAACAGATAAACATGTAACGCATGGCTCTCGATCCATTCACCACAGTACAGCAGACGCCTCAGTCGGCGTATGTCCGGCGTGATACGTACCTCCAGTGCCGCTTCCAACGCATGCACGCTGCTCATCTGATACGCGACCGGACAGATACCGCAAATACGCGCGGTGATGTCGGGAACTTCTTCCAATGGTCTTCCCCGCAACAGTGCTTCGAACAGTCGCGGTGGCTCGTAAATTTCCAGCCGTATATCCTCGACAACATCGTCTCGCATCTTTACAAACAAGCCGCCCTCGCCTTCGACGCGTGTCATGGCGGTCACTTTGATCGTTCGTTCTGTCACGATGGCGTCTCCGGGGAAGCCTCGATACGCTCACTTTCGGCACGAAACTCCGGTGCGTTCGCGTTATAGTTGCGCAGCTTCTGCACAATCTCTGTGTCTGCGACACCGTCACGGGATAACTGATTTGTCAACGACACGAGATTCGGTTGCGCGTCAGGCCCATAACACCCATAGCAACCGCGATTGAACGTCGGGCAGATCGCATCGCAACCAGACTGCGTCACCGGCCCCAGGCAAGCGGTTCCGTGGGCAACCATTACACAGACCGTACCACGACGTTTGCAATCCAGACAAACACTATGCCGCGGTGTCCTCGGCTGGCGACCTGCCAACATGGACCGAATGACTTCAACCAACTGGTATTGATTGATCGGACATCCGCGAAGTTCGAAATCGACTTTTACATGGTCCGCAATCGCCGTTGAAGTCGCGAGCGTGGAAATGTACTCAGGCGTCGCATAAACAGCCTGAACAAACTGATCGCAATTGGCCCAGTTACGTAACGCTTGAATTCCACCTGATGTCGCACAAGCTCCGATCGTGATCAAGAACTTCGCATCACGTCGGATCTGTTGAATTCGCTCCGCGTCGTGTGATGTGGTGATTGAACCTTCGACCAAAGCGATATCGTAGGGACCCGGGAGGATTCGACTTGTCGCCTCTAAGAAATAAGCAATCTCAATCGCATCCGCCACGGCTAATAAATGATCCTCTGCGCTCAACAGCGAAAGTTGACAACCATCGCAGGAAGCAAATTTGAAAACTCCCAGTCTTGGTTTTCTTGTCATCAGAGCCCTTTCACATCAATGTAGGGAGCAATCTTGTCGTATCGAAAGACAGGGCCGTCTTTGCATATGAACGCTGGACCGAGCTGACAATGGCCACAATGCCCAACCGCACACTGCATGTTTCGCTCCATCGAAACCCAAATCTGTTCCATCGCCAAACCGCGATTGAGTGCTGACAGTACGGTAAAACGCAGCATGACTTCGGGACCGCAACACATCAGGACGGTGTTGCGAGGATCAAAATCGCGTAGCTGATCCATCAACATGGTCACCACGCCCACGTTTCCACGCCAATTAGCATCCGATCGGTCGACCGTTGTCGCAACCGACAATCCATTCTCGGTCCATCGGTCGTATTCATCCTGATAAAGCAGGGTGTCAGGGGAACGTGCACCGTACAATAAACTCAACCGCCCAAACAATCGTCGATCGCGCAATAGCTGGTAGATGGCCGGCCGCAGAGGCGGCAAACCGATACCGCCCGTAATCATCACGACGTCACGTCCGATGCATTGAGCCATCGGCCAACTGGTTCCAAACGGGCCTCGAAGCCCCAGCGTGTCGCCAATTTTCATGCTGGCTAACGTTCGTGTGACGTTACCGGCAACGCGAATCGTGTGCGCACAGCTCTGCGTGTTCGCCGGATCATCGCTGATAGAGATCGCGATTTCGCCGGCACCAGGCAAGTACAGCATATTGAATTGCCCCGGGGAGAATCGAAAGGCGTCGGCGACTGATTTGTCGCGAAACGCCAGATCATATGTCGCTACTCCGGCGATCTCGCGATGGATATTCTCGATCGTTACGCAGTGGGTAGCCCAGGGGTCCGATGAAAACTGGGCGACCGTCGACTCAATTCCATTCGAACCGGTCATCACGATTCCTCTCTGATGGCGGCGACTTCTTCGGTCAGATCAATTCCTACCGGACACCAGGTGATACAACGTCCACATCCAACGCAACCGGATGTGTCAAACTGGTCGATCCAGGTTGCCAACTTATGCGTCAGCCATTGTCGATACCGCGAGCGAATATTGTCTCGCACGTTGCCACCATTCATGTAGCTGAAACCAATATTAAAGCACGAGTCCCATTGTCTCTGTCGCTCCACGTGATCCCCTTTCAGATCCGTGACTTCCTCGACCGAACTACAAAAGCAGGTCGGGCATACCATTGTGCAGTTTGCACATGACAAACAACGCTCGGCTACCTCATCCCAACGAGGATGCTCCAGTTTGGACATCAACACTTCGCGAATATTCGTCGTGTCAAGTTTCCGATCGATCTGCTGGACTGCTTGCTGGCGAGCCTGCTGACCTTGTTGTCGTTGGACGATCGAGGCGGCTTCATTCTCTAGGTCCGCCAAGATCGAGTCGCCGTCGGGACTCGCTGATTCGATCAAAAACCCGTCAGTCAATTCTGTCAACGCTAAATCAAACCCGCTCTTACAATGCGGACCGGTGTCCATCGAAGTACAAAAGCAGGTTGACGCCGCTTGCGTACAATTCACTGCGATAATCAAAGCCTCTGTTCGTCTTCGTTGATAAATCGGATCGACATAGGGCCCCGACAAAAACACGCGATCTTGCACTCGCATGGCCGCAAGTTCGCATGCACGCACCCCTAGAAATGCAAACTTGGCCCCATCGTCGGGCAATGCCTCAAAATGCCAACCGTCGTCTTGCTTGTCAGCTTGAGCCACCGTCGCAACCGGCGGGAACAAATAACGCTTCCACGAATGTGGACCGACGACATATCCAAAAACGGCATCATCGTCTCGCTTGATCAGTCGATACTTTCCCGGTTCTTGATGATCGGTCCAACCAACCGGCAAATCAACCATCGATTGGACCTCGTCATAAACGATCGCTTCCTGATCAATCGTCGGCCCAATGACCGTGTAACCATGGTCACGGAGAACATCAAAAAGATTTGCGAACACATTGCGTGTCACAAAGCGCTGGCTCGAATGGTCCTCCGCAGTCATCTCTCTTCTCCAAGCGAATCCATTGCTGAGCGTTCATCAGATTCTGCGAACAGATCCAGCAACTGCAAACGCGTCGCAACAAGACGGCGAGAAAGTGCATCTGCCATTTGCCTCATCAGATGGAAACCAAATTCACTACTCGCCTCGCACTCCTGCTGCAACTTTTCGGCCGGCGAAACGACCAACTCAGCTACTTCGACAACCAGCGCGCTGGCCGTCATCTTTCCTGCCCCCAGCAACGCCGACCAACCAATCATTTCTCCCGAACCCACCGTCAGGATGCGTACCGGGCCGCGACCGGGAACATTCATTTCCAAAGCAATGCGGCCGCTGCGAACAAGAAAAAGGTCGCGATTTTCCAACCCCTCACGAAATACGTACGCGCCTTGGCGGAGGTGACGGACACACGCTACCTCCGCGATGCTCTGGATCACATTCGGGGGTAGATCCGCAGAAAATCGCAGTTCTTCTAAGATGAATTTCAATTGTTCCGGTTCCATTTCCAACATTCCTTACTGCAGGGCAGGCAAATCCGAAGACATCCATCGACTTTGCTTGCAGAGCAATCGGCAACCATTCGCGCGACGACCGAGCGCGCATGCAGTCAATCAATGCTACTGTCGTACCGTTTCACCCAACGCGAACACCATTTTTGTGCTTGCAAGTAACGCAATCGCCGTACGCTTACCAACTCCCACCGCTTGCTTCCGCTGGACCCGGACCACTCGTGCAAATCACGCGTGCGGATTAGCACGCACAACCACTTCTCTGATCGCATTCGCACAGGTATCGTTAAGTGGTTGAAGCATCTCTTTCCTGGCATGTCACCATTGGCATCATCTGCACGACCCGAGCCATCCCGCGATGAGCATCAGTCGATGTGCCTGTTTGCCGACCGACTCAAAACTGAATCCTTCACCGCCGATGAAAATCTGGATTGACGCCGATGCCGCGCCGCGTGACGTAAAGGACATTGTGTTCCGCGCGGCGGTACGGCTAGACATCGAGACGATTTTGGTGGCCAACCAACCGATCGCAAGCCCAGCCAATGCGCCGATGGTTTCGTCGGTGGTGGTTCGCGATGGCGCAAATGTCGCTGATCAATACATCGTCGCAAAATCACGAGCAGGCGACTTGGCAATTACGGCAGACATTCCACTGGCCGCCGAATTGGTCGACAAGGGTGTTCTAGTGATCGATCCGCGCGGTGATCAATACACCCTTGATAACATCCGGTCACGATTGGCCATGCGAGACTTCATGGATGAACTACGCGGATTCAGCGACACGGCCTCGACCACAGCAGCGTACGGCGAGAAAGACAAACGTGCATTCGCCTCCGCATTCGATCGATCACTTGCCAAATTGCTGAAACCAAAACGGGAGTAAACTAGATGACGCGTCTTTTCGCGGGCACTCAATTCGATATTCCGCCGCGTTGCGACCGATGCGGCGAATTGGAACAGGACTGCCAGTGCGCTTCGCTACGGGACGAACCACAGCGGAAGCCACCGGAAAAGCAATCCGCAAAAATTCGACTCGATCGCCGCAAGCATAAACGTCTAATCACCGTCGTGACCGGTCTCTCAGAACCGGATACCGACCTGCCCGATTTACTCTCTAAGTTAAAATCGGCATGCGGTGCGGGCGGCACAATTCAAGATGGACAGATGGAAATTCAAGGCGACCATGTTGATCGAGTCCGTGCGACACTGGGCGAGATCGGCTACCGCGTCCAATAGCTGGCAAAAATCGACCACCATGATGTGATGATTCGTTCAACTATTGCGCCCCAATTGCAACCAATGCGGGCCTTGCATGTATGCCACAATCATTCACGCCCTCAGCACTTAGGCTTTCTCCAGAGAGTAAACTAAGCGTTTCGGCTGCTATCGAAAAAACCCACGAACCGCCGTCATTTATGAACCGCCGTCATAGCGTACAACACGACCGTCTACAGTGGATCGCGGGGCACACTGCGAAGCCAATGTTTTGGCTTTCGGTTGCGTTCCTGGTATGCGTCGCGTGCTTGGTGGTGCTGTGGTTTGACGTTCCCAATCTACAGGAGAATGTTTCCAAGGCGATTGACAGGTCGCCATCGAAAATCGTGGATTCCCTCGCGACGACGACCGCCCCGACTCGGTTAGAAAAGCTCGTGATTGGATTGATGTGGGTCATCTGGCCGATCATCTTGATAGAGTCGATGATGCATTGGCTGACGCGACCGTGGGACAGGGCTCACCGGAAATACCATGCGTTTGGACTCTTAATTTGCCTGTGCCCTCCCTTGCGTATGGGCGCACGAATTCCCGAAATGGGCGGACGACTGTGGTTCCCTGGGCTGGGCTGGCGACGCGGCGACAAACGGTTGCGCCGACGACTCGAACGCAAGTTCAGCGTTCCGATGATCGTGATCGCATTGATGATCATGCCGATTTTGATCGTCGAATTCTTTTTGAAAGACCAAGTGGGTCAATACACTTGGCTGCGATTGGCCCTTCATTTTGGCACAGGAGTCATTTGGTTCGCGTTTGCTACCGAATTCATTTTGATGGTGTCGGTTGCCGACAAAAAACTGGCGTATTGCAAAAAACACTGGGTCGACCTTGCCATTATTCTGCTGCCGCTGTTTTCGTTCCTGCGATCCATGCGTGCATTGCGAGCAACACGACTGGCCCATGTGATGCGAATTCCGCAAGTCAGTAAGCTTGCGCGAGTCTACCGCCTGCGCGGCACGTCACTGAAAGCTGTTCAAGCATTGATACTGCTGGATGTCTTCCAACGTTGGACGCATCGTAATCCCGAAAAAGCGATCACGCGTTTGAGACGACAACTCCTGGATTTGGAAACGGAAGCGAGGCGTCTGCGACGTCGGATCTCGCGACTTGAACGGAAGGCTCAAGAACGGAAGGCCCAAAAACAAACAGCCCAAAAACGAAATGCCCAGGAGCAAGAGAATATCGATGGCACTGATCCGGCACTCGCGTCCGAGTCCATCGGTGAATCGAGCGACGGATCGGCTATCCCGAATGATCACTCGCAATGTGATCATTCGATCGACGATGGCTCACGAGATTCAATTAAATCCATCGCACGATAAACCTATCGCACTCTATCTACCGTTCGCAAAATAAGG
Organism: Pirellulaceae bacterium; assembly: GCA_013002105.1. Next base: position 22,213 of record JABDKS010000435.1, read on the forward strand.
ATCGAAAGGGAGCGTCAGGGCCTCTCATTTCTTCTTCGACGAATCGAGCGGATTGGATTACCCAGGATCGTTCGAGCTCCATCACGCAATCTGGGTGATTTCCACGTGCTGGATGAATGTTGCGAAATTAATTGCGCAGACAGGCCGCGGGCGCAAGTCCCGAGACGCTTTCATCTAAACTAGTGTCGTCCTGCTTTCACGATCCGCCGAGGACTTGACCTGTAGTATTTTTATCGTGGATGTCGGTTTGCCTTGGACAAAGACCTTTTCCGGGAACGTTCCACCAGGACCGGCCCCGGCCTGCACGAAACCTTAAAATGCTCTCGTGTTCTGCCAAATCAGATTGGACGGGTAGTCCGATCGTCGAGTGCTGTGCTCACACGCGGCATAACCTATGGCGGTACGTGCAACCACGATCCTCAATTTATCAATTCAAGGTAGACAGAGTTCTGAATGCCCCCCAAACGCTGGACGATCACCAACATGGACTCACGAGCAAAGCGGACGACGATTCTCTCTTTCGTTGTCGGCATGACTATTTTTGTTACCATGCGAAGCGACGCTCAAGGAAATACGGAACCGCCGAATATCGTCGTGATTTTGGTTGACGATATGGGTTATGGCGATCCACAGTGCTTCAATTCGAAATCAAAAATACCGACGCCCCACATTGATTCCCTCGCACGCGACGGAATGCGTTTTACCGACGCGCATGCCCCCGGGCCGCTGTGCCACATGTCCCGTTACGGATTGATGACGGGCCGCTATCCCTTTCGCACCGACGTATCACGATGGAATAAACATCCTTTGATCCAAACGGGGCAAACCACGATCGCCTCGTTGCTCCAGACAGACGGCTACCGCACGGCGATGGTCGGAAAATGGCACCTGGGATTCGAAGAGGACGGATATGACAAACCGTTGCCAGGTGGACCGGTCGATTGCGGATTCGATTCGTTTTTTGGCATCCGTGCATCGACCGACATCCCGCCCTATTTTTTTATTCGCGGCAACCAAGCGGTCGACCCGCCGACCGATCGCATCGGCGATCGCAAAACAGAGGGGTGGTCACCGATCCAAGGCGAGTTTTGGCGGGCAGGTGGCATAGCGCCCAATTTAAAACTAAAAAATGTCCTACCGCGTTTTACCGACGAAGCGATCGGTGTGATCAACGACCATGCCAAAGCATCAGCCCCACAACCGCTACTGTTATACTTAGCCTATCCGGCTCCCCATACGCCCTGGCTACCGTCAGCGGAGTTCCAAGGCAAGAGTGGTGCCAGCATGTACGGCGACTTCGTGATGATGGTGGACCACATGATCGGTCGTGTCCTGTCCGCACTACATGACGCTCAACTGGACGACAATACACTAGTGATCTTTTCGTCTGACAACGGTCCCGTCTGGTACGAGCAGGACGTCGAACGTTTTGACCATGATTCCTCCGGCGGCTTGCGTGGCATGAAAGCTGACGCGTGGGAGTGCGGACATCGAATGCCGCTGATCGCTCGTTGGCCGGAGCGTGTCAAACCAGGCACCGTCAGCAACCAAACGATCTGTTTTACCGATTTTTTAGCAACGTTTGCCGACATCATCGATGTCGATTTGCCGGAGCAGGCCGGACCAGATAGCTTCAGTTTTTTGCCAGTACTGACCGGCGAACAACCCGCCGATCAACCATTCCGTCCCCATTTAGTCGTCCGGTCAGGCGGACCACTGATGACCATTCGCGAGGGCGATTGGAAACTGATCAATGGACTCGGATCCGGCGGTTTCTCGCAGCCCAAAAAACGCAAACCACTTCCAGGCGAACCACCGGGGCAACTCTACAATCTGAGCGACGACTTGGGCGAAACAAAAAACCTATACAAAGAGCACCCCGAAATCGTTGAGCGGCTGACAAATAGACTCAATCAAATCCAGTCAGCCGGCCGTAGTCGTTAGTCGACCCGACTGACTACGGTTCACCGATCATGCATTCTTTCTTCTGACCCAACTACGAACCCAAACCCTGACCATGAATCCGCTTCTTCGTATCGGGCTAACCTGCCTAGCCTATTCCCTCTTGACGACCGTCGGTTTTGCCAAATCGCCCAACATCGTTTTCATCTTGGTAGACGATCTTGGGTTCATGGACATCGGCGGTAACAACCCCGACACGTTTTACGAGACCCCCAACGTCGATCGACTAGCGGCCACCGGCATGCGGTTTACGAATGGCTATGCGGCCAATCCTGTCTGTTCGCCGACGCGTTACAGCATCATGACGGGAAAGTGGCCGTCTCGCGTTAAAGCCACTAACTTCTTTGCCGGAAAACGGGCCGGACGGTTTCTTCCAGGCAATCTGCACGACAGGATGGACTTGCAGGAGACCACACTCGCCGAAGCACTCAAAGCAAAACACTACCGAACGTTCTTCGCCGGCAAGTGGCATCTCGGTCCGTCGGAGGAGTTCTGGCCAACCAAGCAAGGTTTTGACGTTAACAAAGGCGGCCACCGGGCTGGTGGTCCATTCAAAGCCGGCAAGTACTTTGTGCCCTACGCCAATCCGCGATTGGACGATGGTCCCGCCGGAGAACATCTCACCGATCGATTGGCAACTGAAACCGCTCAGTTCATCACCGAGAACCAAGACCAGCCGTTCCTCGCGTACCTGTCGTTCTATACGGTCCATACTCCATTGATGGCACCCAACGACCTTGTCAAAAAATATAAACGCAAGGCGACGAAACTTGGGCTGACCGATCAACCGGCGTTCGAACCCGAGGAGCAAGTCTGGCCGGGCGCGAAATCGCGACAGGTTCGTAGCCTGCAATCACATGCTGTCTATGCCGCCATGGTCGAGTCGATGGACCGCGCCGTCGGAAAGGTACTCGACACGCTCGACGATCTCTCTCTGACCGATGACACCATCGTTTGCTTCACCAGCGACAACGGCGGCTTGTCTACCTCCGAAGGATCCCCGACCAGCAACTTGCCGCTGCGAGGTGGCAAGGGCTGGTTGTACGAAGGAGGCATTCGCGAAGCCTTTATTATTCGTGCCCCGGGTGTCACCAAGCCCAACACGACTTGCGATACGCCGGTCATGAGCACCGACTTTTTTCCAACGTTGCTGCAGATAGCCGATGTTCCGCACGGTTCGGTAGATGGTGCCAGCTTGGTTCCGCTGCTGGAGGGTCGTGATTCGATCGAGCGTGAAGCACTGTACTGGCACTATCCACACTACAGCAATCAAGGTGGATTTCCCGGCGGCGCCATTCGTATTGGCGATTGGAAACTGATCGAGCGGTTCGAGGATGGTCGGGTTCATCTTTACCACCTTGGCGACGACATTGGCGAGCGCAACGACGTGCAGGCCGATCATCCCGATCGCGTCAAATCGATGCGGACGAAGTTGCATTCATGGTACGCGAGCGTCGATGCCGAATTTCTTTACGCGAAACCAGGTGGGCCGGAACCCTGGCGTCCAATTTCACCCCACCCAGCACGTTAACTCCACCCTGCACGTTGATCGGGCTCGGACAACAAGAACCGCGTTGGACTTCGGACGTACTTGATGTTTTCGGGCGAAATCAACTGCGGCCGGTCGCTCCCATTGGCGGCAATTTGCCAATCGCTCTAATATGAAAGGATCATTTGCCACTTGTTTCCAACGAAATTCATTTATGCACAAACCATTCGCCAGGCAGGTGTTCGACGCAGCCCGGTCGGCATCGATCACACTCGCCACGTTGGTGACGCTCGTTTGTTTCGGGTGTAATAAGCCGATCCCACCGCGTACACCTGAGGACGAACTGGCCACGTCTGACACGATCCATTCAAAAGCGATCGATTCGGAGGCGATTGCTGCGCCGACCAGCACCCAGGCCATCACGTCTTTCTGCGCCGATTGCCATTTATTGCCCTCCTCCCAAAGCTTTGGCAAAGAGCGCTGGCACGAGGAGGTTGCTCAGGGTTTTCGCCTCTATGCAAAATCGGGTCGCGAGGATTTGGTGAAGCCCGACTTTGAAGCCACCCTGGCGTTCTTTCGCAATGATGCTCCGGATCAATTGACGTTCCCAAAACACGAGAGTGTGAAAGACAAACTGTTTGTGCGAAATGAGATTCCGTGGAAAGAATCCGAAAAGCCGGTTCAGATTTCGCACACGCGGATCATGTCCCCGACCGAAGCGCCACCCGTTTTGACGATCGCGGACATGTGGACCGGTGCACTTTTCGGCGTGAATGTCCAATCAGATTCCATCCAGACCAGTGTATTGACCGGCGTCTCGCATCCCGCCAGTTTCGCGGCGACCGATTTAGATGGCGACGAGATCCAAGACTACGTCGTTGCCGACCTGGGCACCTTCAACCCAGAAAACTCCAACCAGGCGAGCGTCTGGTTTCTGCAGGGAACCGAATCAGGAGAATTTAAGCGACGTCCCATTCGACTGGGACTCTCGCGCGTCGCGGGAATCGAAGCGTTCGACCATGACGATGATGGCGACATGGATTTGGTGATCTCCGATTTCGGCAGGTATTTTGTGGGATCGATTTACTTGGCAACCAACCAGGGAAATAAACAGGGTGTTCCGCAATTTGATTGGGAAGTACTTGATAGCCGACCCGGCGCGATTGAAACGCCCATTGTAGACATGAACAACGACGGAAAATTGGACATCGTGGCCTTGGTGTCTCAGCACTACGAGACCGTCGAGGTCCACTTGAATTTGGGCGACGGAAAATTTGAAACCAAGTTGATCTATCAAGCGGACGATCCCTCTTACGGCTCCAGTGGAATCGAAGTCGCTGACATGGACAACGACGGGGACTTAGACGTCGTCTATACCAACGGCGATACGTTCGACGACACGCTGGCCAAACCGTATCACGCCGTGCGTTGGCTCGAGAATCAGGGCAAGTACCCATTCAAGCAACACTCGATCACTTCGCTGCCAGGCGTTTACTGTGCCGTAACCGGCGACATCGATCTGGACGGTGACCTAGATATCGCTGCAGTATCGCTTTTGGACCCTTCCGAAGTCGGCAAACAACCTGCCGGAACGTTCGATGGAGTCATCTGGTTGGAACAAACTCAAGCGGGCACGTTCCAACGCCACGATATTTTGACTGACGAATGCAGCGCGGCGACTTGCCGACTGATCGATTGGGACCAAGACGGTGACTTGGACCTGTTTGTCCCGCCCTATCAGTTTGATCGAAATGCGACCGATCGATTGGTTGTCTATCTGAACCAGACGAAGTAGTGATGAACGACAACCCATCAACAGACGATTCGCCGATTGAGTCGGCCGATCGCTCGGCAAGCAAATCGACCAACACGGCAACCAAACGATCGGGTCTGATCGTCGCCGCAATATTCGCGGTCGCGGCGCTGGCGGTGGTCGTCTATCTAAATGCGAAATCGACCTTTTCCATGCGATGGCTGGATCGAGCCAACGTCGCAATCGAGTCACGTCAACTAGATCTTGCCGACCAGTACCTGGATAACGCACATCAGTGGAGCAACCGCTCGGGTAAAGTGAGCCTGTTACGCGCCCGCGTCGCTCGATTAAAAAACGATCCCGCCAACGCACGCCGATTTTTGACCAAGGCACGTGATGAAGGCGCAGACCGCCAGACGCTGGAACACGAAGAAACGTTGATCAAAGCACAAACGGGACGTGCTCGAATCCTGATCGACCAAATCGAATCGCTGATTAATCAATCCGGCGAAGGAGCACCGTACGTTCTGGAGGCGTTCGCATTGGGATTCGCGAGCGACCGCGACTATCCCGCTGCATTGGACATCGTCGATCGTTGGCTCGCGGTGGAACCCGAATCGGCGATGGCGCATTATCGTAAAGGCACGTTTCTACAACAGACCAGTAGAAACGAAGAAGCCAAAAAGAGCCTTGCTCGGGCCGTTGAATTGAATCCGCAGTTGACCGAAGCCCACTTTGCGCTCGCCCGAGTCGCCTTCGCACTGCAAGATGACGCACTCGCGCTCAAGCACTATCGCGTGGTCGTTGCGGCGAATCCGGACAACTTTGCCGCGCGAATGGCCAAAGCGAATTTGCTCTTGGCGATGCGCAAGTACGACGAAGCGATCGAAGAATTCAATTGGATTTTGGAACGTGACAGCGACAATTTTTCGGCACAATTCAATCTTGCATCCCACTATGCACGGCACGGTGAACCGCAGAAAACCATCGACCTATTAGCGGACTGGAATCGAAAACTTCCTGATGATGTCGCATTGAACTACCTGCTGGCCAATGCACACCAACAGCTTGGTGACGACCAGTTGTCAGAGTCATTTTTGCAACGGCATTTGGAGGGTCGCAAAGCTCTCGATCGGCTCGACACGTTAACCGGACAGGCCAATTCGAACCTGACGGATTTTGAATTGCGAAAACATCTTGGGCTCGGCTACTTGCAGTACCAATGGGATTCCGCCCAAGTTTGGCTTACCCAAGCAAACGCCATGCGACCCTACGACGTCGATGTGCTGCGCGGGCTGGCCACCTATTGGCAGATCAACGGCAATGAAGAATTTGCCAAGCGGTATCTCGAATCCGCCGAGCGACTGCAATCATCGTCACCGGGAAACTGACAAGCGTGAGGTGCCGCTATCCGTCCGATCGTGTCAACAAACAACCGTCGACGGCAAACCATCTACTGTGTGACTTGAGCAGCGACGTCGGCTGTGACGGGTCCCCGGACTTTGACGAAGCCGGAAATCGCCACCACCACCACCGCCAGTAGTACCAAAACTCTCAGCCATTTCGCGCGGTGCTGACGAATCGATTCTAATTTTGCACTTCGCCCGACCAGGGCGGCCGCTAGGAAGAAAATCCCTAACGCAAGCAACATCTTGGTCCCAACCAACGCGTGGTAAAGACCATCACCCTTGTGCAGGGGCACTGCGCGGACGTAGTTGTACATACCGGTCACCAGAAACAGCAAAATGCCGTTGTGAACAAACCGCTTCCAACGTCCGGTCACCGCGGCGGCCAAGGTGTTGTGCGCGTCTTCGGTCAGTTCCTTGGCCGAGGGCAACAACACCAAAAGAGTAAAGATACTGCCGCCGACCAATGTAATGGCCGTCAATACATGGATGATTCGTGAGAGGATGTCAACGATCAACATTTTTTTATGCCGGTAAAAGACGAGCGAACTGGACCGATAAAAGTCTATCCGACCAGATGGTCAATGAGTACCAGCATCTCCACGTCGGACGCGGATCAGTGCAAGAGCGGCTGCACGCAGAGCAACCCGCCCGCGATGCTTGTGATGGGTATGATGGGTTGGATTCGTTTCCTCTACCTCGCTGCCATCCGCGACATTCTCTTATGCGTATCGCGTTACTATTTTTTGCCGTCGTATCTTCACGGACGCTGGTTGTGGCGGCTGACACACATGCTGTTCGTCCAAACATCGTGATGATCATTTCCGACGATCAAACCTACACCGATTTTGGTTTCATGGGCAATCGTCGGGTACACACGCCCCACTTGGACCAACTTGCCAAGAGGTCGACCGTGTTGACGCATGGATACGTACCATCCAGTGTCTGTCGTCCTTCGCTGGTGACGCTGCTGACCGGGCGGTACCCGCACCAACACGGCATTCACTTTAACCATCCGCCGCCGGGCTTCGGCAAACTCACGCGAACACCAACGATCAACAAATCGCAATACGATGCCTATCGGGAATCGGCCGCCAAACTCATTCGCGATCAACCCTCTTTGCCACGCATCCTGGCCAACATTGGTTATCGGTGCATGCAGACGGGGAAATATTGGGAAGGTCATTATCGCAATGCGGGGTTCACCGATGGGATGACGATCGCAGAACCTTCGGGAGGACCCCAGGGTGACAAACAACTGCCAAATGGCGACTTCGTTGCACATGGCAATGGCGACCATGGACTGACGATCGGCCGCGAGACCATGCAGCCGATCGATCAGTTCATTGCCGACCGCGGGGACGATCCGTTTTTCCTCTGGTACGCGCCGTTTCTACCGCACACGCCGCATGACGCGCCGGCGGAGTTTCGTGAACTTTTCAGCGATCGTCGCGATGTCAAGGCGCATGAAAAACCTTACTTCGCAGCGATCGCCCAATTCGATCAAACCGTCGGGCACGTCCTGAAGGTCTTGGACCACCATCATCTGTCGGCCAACACACTGGTCGTTTTTTTGGTCGACAACGGTTGGCGACCGGATCCATCGCGGTTTGTCGCTAGCCGCCAAGAATGGGATCACACAAAAACAAGTAAACGTGCGCCATTCGAAAGTGGATTACGAACACCGATACTGTTTTGTTGGCCTGATCAGTCCGCCACGCGAACCCATTCCGGACTGGTCAGCAGCGTCGACATCGTGCCTACCATCTTGGCAGCAGCCGAGATCCAAACCGAGATCGATTTTCCCGGCAAGAACCTATGGCCGACGATTTCAGGCGGCGAACCGACAGACACACAGCGTGCCGTGTTCGGAGAAATCTACCCGGGGGACGCCTCCGTACTAGGAAATCCCAGCCGCGACGTTGCCTATCGGTGGGTTCGACACAAACACCTCAAACTGATCATCCCCCACAAGCACGGTAAGAAATCAGCGTGGAATGATTACTTGGACGGCCCGGCCCTGTACGATGTGGTGACCGACCCGGATGAAGAGACCAATCTGGTTGGTCATTCGCGTTACCAGCAAGATGTCACGCGACTACAAAAACTGCTGGACGACTGGTGGACTCCCCAATAAGAAAGCCTGGCTATGCGACGAATCCATTTGCCGAACGCAACTCTCGCTCTGTTGACCCTGTTGACACCTGCTGCGTTGACATTCGCAACTGATGCGCACGCGGACGATTTGTCGGTGATCGTCGACGTTGAACGTCAACCGCTTGTGGCTGCCACGCAGCGTTTGATCGAAGCGTTGGAGTATTCGGGCACACCATTGGATGAACAAACGACACAGAAACTGCGAGCGTCGGCCGATTTGCCGGACGACGTTGACGCTGTTCGTCGGATCCAGGAGTTGCTCGACCCACTTTGTATTGCAGAAGTCAACATCAATGCGGAGAGCCGCGTCAAAGTAAGCGAAGGTCCCGGCAAAAAGGAGTTGCTGCAAAACGGCTGGCGAACGCTATTGGTTAAAGTTCACAATCAGGCTGGTATAAATCCGGAACTGGTCGTGCAAAGCCCCAACGCGGCTGCCGTGTATCAAAAAGGCAAGGGCCCCCGGCAAAAGCCCATGAGTGACGACGACTTGGTCCGCCCAAGTGACTTGCCTGATCGCTGGTTGGATGTTTCGATGTTGAATCGCGAACCGCTCAAAAAACGCTTGAGTGGTTTGCTGGTTGAGTATCGACCGATCACGCTCTACAGCCGCGATGCCGGAAAACGCGAAGCGTCGTTGGCGTTCAACATTGGCCAGGGGACCCAAGACATCGGATTTCGCAACGCGGTTCCGATCTTGTTCGATTGCCGCTCGGCGGTCGACGTTCGATTGAACATACAAGATATCGACGGCGAACCGACTACGGCAGCATTGGTCATTCGCGACGAACAGGGACGAATCTATCCCAACCCCGCAAAACGATTGGCTCCTGACTTTTTCTTCCACCACCAAATCTATCGCAACAGTGGCGAAACGGTTGCATTGCCACCGGGCAACTATTCCATCACCGTTTCGCGTGGACCGGAATATTTGCCCATCCGATTCAGCGCGGTGATCCCCAACGCTCCGACGCATTCACTGGACATTCAGCTTCGCAGATGGATTCATATCGCCAAGCGTAATTGGTATTCCGGTGATCATCACGTACACGCAGCCGGCTGTGCGCACTACGACAGTCCAACCGAGGGTGTCGGTCCAAAGGATATGATGCGACACATCTTAGGCGAAGACCTGAACGTCGGCTGCGTCTTAAGCTGGGGGCCCTGCTGGTACACGCAAAAGAAATTTTTTGAGGGCGAAGCGTCTGCCCTATCGACGCCCCGCTATTTGATGCGGTACGACGTCGAAGTCAGCGGATTCCCGTCGTCTCATGCTGGGCATTTGTGTTTATTGAACTTGTCCGAAGACGATTATCCGGGAACCGAGGTGCTGGAGGATTGGCCCAGTTGGACATTACCGGTACTCCGCTGGGGAAAAGAACAGGGCGGCGTGGTTGGTTACAGTCACAGCGGATGGGGCTTGGCGCTACCCGACTACATGCCCGACGGGAGTCGCAAACAAGTCAATAAACGCTGGGGCGGAGGGCGTGCTGACTGGGACGGCAAAGCCGCCGGAACCTTGCCCGACTATGCGATGCCGCCGTTTGACGGGATTGGCGCCAACGAATTCATTGTGACGACCGCGCACGATGCCTGCCATTTCATTTCGGCCGTCGATACCCCGTCAATTTGGGAACTGAATATTTGGTACCACACGCTCAACTGCGGAATGACGTCCCGAATTAGCGGTGAAACGGACTTTCCGTGCATCTACGGCGACCGCGTTGGGCTGGGACGGATCTACGTGCAATTGGATGATGATGTCGAGCTCAATTACAAGAATTGGATTGAGGGGTTGAAGGATGGTAGAAGCTATTGTGGTGACGGTTTAAGTCACATCTTGGACTTCCAAGTCGACGGATTGGGTGTCGGCACAAAAGCGACGGCAGATTCTCCGCCGAGTCGACTTGATCTGGATGAACCAACCACCGTCGACGTCACCTTCGACGTCGCCGCGTTGCTGGAAGCCGAACAAACCGATGAAACCCGCAGCTTGAAGACGCGGCGGTTGGACGAGAAACCCTATTGGCATATCGAACGCAGTCGCATTGGCGACACCAGAACCGTTTCTGTCGAAATCATCGTCAACGGTGAAGTCGCAGCGAAAGAACCGATTGCCGCGGACGGTTCGATTCAATCTCTCTCGATCCCGGTCGACATCCAACAGTCGTCGTGGGTCGCGGTGCGGATTCTGCCCTCGGTTCACACCAATCCCGTCTTTGTTCACGTCGACGATGCACCCATTCGGGCGAATAAACGGAGCGCGCAATGGTGTATCGACGCCGTTAAGACTTGCTGGGAATCCAAACGCGGGCAAATTCGCTCGGACGAGCGGGCGGTCGCAAAGAAGGCATACGACCAGGCCGAATCGATCTATCGAAAGATTTTAGCCGAATCCAAATGAGAAAGATTCTCGGCGCGAATGCTTCCCGTTCTCAACAGGAGTCCATCCGCACAAACGAGTCTTCGATTTCTGCAAGTACGGAATACTTTTAGAGAATTTTCCCACCAGTCACAAAAACGTGACCTAGAGTAAAAAGGTTCCCTGCGCCGCTACGCCCGATCAGACTGATGAGCAAACTAGAGTTACAATCCGCAAAATATTGTTCGACCACCGACGCTCCCAGTCGTCCGGCCAAGAGAACGACTAGCCGTGGCGGCAAGAAAACGATTCGCGGATTCCTATTTCGCAGTGTGCTGATTCTCGGCATCGCGGCGAGTGTGTTTTGGTTCTATAAGCATCAAGACCCGATTCTCGCGAACATCCGCAACAATTCAGCCAATTACGGAATTTTCTTTTCGAATTTGGTCCGATCGGGCGATGCCAATGACATGAATCATTTTGCCGAACAAGGGCCCGAGGTGTCGCCGGTCTCGCTGGCTCCCTAACTGGACAAACGGCCCGTTGCGTCCGATCATAAATGCGTCATCGACCGACATTGATTGCCCCTGATTTTCTTCTACCGTAGATAATTCGCCCATCGATGCGAGAACACACGATTCAGCATCGCGTTCGCTATGACGAATGCGACCCCATGGGTTTTGTCCACCACTCAATCTATCTTCAATATTTCGAGATGGGGCGCACCGAATTGTTGCGTGCCTCGGGCGGACGATACCGAGACATGGAGAGTGCGGGCTTGTTGGTCGTCGTGGTACGCGTCGACTGTCGCTACAAACGTCCTGCCCAGTACGATGACCTGATTTCCATCCAAACGCGAATTGACAAAGTGACCGCGGGCAAGATCATTCACGAGTACGCCGTGACGCGAGACGACGACTTGTTGGTCACGGCAACGGTCACGTTGGCGGTGATCGATCGCCAGGGAAAAGTCCAGCGGGTTCCGCAATTCTTGATCGATCAGTACGGCGAACTATAAAAAAGCCTCTCTGTCGGCAGTGGCACCTGCGTTCAACGTGATCCACTCCATCATTGATTCCTCTAGAATAGCGTGACGTGTCGGATTCGATCCCACACAATCTCCTGCCGCCCACCTTGTCCGCGTAGTTGCGCCACTTTTTGTGAATCGTTCTATTCCTGGTCGAATTGTCTTCGCAAAACGGCACGTATCGGACGCCGGATGCTTCGCATCCGATGGCGAATTGGATTGCATCGCGAGGATCAACGTTCGAGGCAAGAACGGCAACAATGGTCGTAACGGAACAAGTTATTACAAACCGCCACGACGTCGCGGCGCGGATGGTCGTCGCGGAGGTAACGCGACGCGTGCCTATCGAGGACAAGACGCCGGTTCAGTCAATCTAACGCTCGCATATAAAGATGGTTCGCGGGCGTCCTCGTCACTGCAGCTGTCTGGCCGGATCGATCCCGCAAACGAGACAACCCAATCCATCTCCACCTCGATCCGAATCGATGATTCGGGATACGTGTTCATTAATGGCATCGGCGGTAAGGGTGGCGACGGCGGCAAGGGCGGCGACGGTCAACCCGGTGCAAAAGGCAGCCGAGGCGCTAACGCGACGCGATACTCCAGGGGTGGCAACGGCGGGCCGGGCGGCCATGGCGGCTGTGCAGGTGACCCGTCCGACGGAGAAACCGGCGGCAACGGTGCTGAAGTCCAACTGACTTGCGATCAGGACGACCTTGGGTTGTTGATGCTGATCAAGGGAAACTTAGCGGGCGGCGACATCGGGTTCGCCGGTGAACGCGGTCGCGGCGGTCGAGGCGGTCGAGGCGGCCCCGGAGGGAGCAGTTACCACTGGACCGAAACCAAAACCTATCGTGACGCCAATGGGAAAACACGAACTCGCACCGTTTTTCGCAGCAATCCCGGCGGATCACGCGGCCGCAACGGTACCGATGGCGTGCCGTCCTTGTATCGCGCTAAGGATGGAGCCGAGGGAATAGCGGGGAGACTTCGAATCCACGTCCACGACCAGAACGGGCAATCAACGGATTACCTCTCACCCTATGATTTGGAACTTGTCACTTTCGATATCTGTGGCGAAACAGAGATTTTGGAACCCGACAGCCTGGTATCTATTGATCGTATCGTGGTTCGCAACAGTGGCGGCATGCCGACCCCGCCCAACTACGACACACGGATCTTCTTGGAGACCGACACGTGGGTCCAGCAGGACGGTCAGTACTTGGTACTGAATCAGTCAGTTGCGGATGGACACACACATGAGTTTGACCAAGGTTTGAAGTTTCGGATTGGCGACCACATCGTGAGATCCCCGCGACGACGACCGTTTCAGCTGCGACACCAAATTGATCCGCATGCCACCATGCAAAGCGGTATCAACCGCCCGTTTCGCCAGTTCGAAAACGGCGAGATCGCAAAAATCCAGTTTCCGGTTCAGTTGACCGCACTGACTTGCTTGAACAGCCTTGCCGCGGGCGAATCAACTCGTGTCATCTTTGCGATCAAGAACATCGGCTCCGAGACCTTTGACCACAAACATTTGTATCGCGCTGTCCAGGCGAGCGTAAACCACCTGGGTGGTGATTTGGACATCCATCACATTTCGTTTTTTGATCACAAGAACGAACCGTTTGAAATCGAATCGAATCCGTTGCGTCTGCCGATTCGCCAGTTTACGCCCGGTGCACAGCGAGTTATCGAAGTCCGCGTAGGAATCAAGGAAAACGGAGATGCGATTCCCTACCAGGGATTTGCCTTAGGTGTTCAACTGGACCTGCAACGGCCACGATCCAGTGAGCGACAGGAACAGTTTCGGCGCGTTGATTATCGCAAAGCATTTATTCGCGTCGCAGAAAAGTACCTTCGAGAGGACGGATCGCGATTCTTGTTGGTGGCCAACCACCGAACAGATATTAATGACATCGAGCAATGGACAAAGATGGCCGACTATTTCGGCAGCACATTGGATGTCTGGGACGTCTCCTACTACGGTTTCTTTGATCTCGTTCGAGATGTGCAGAAAGACGAATCGTTGCTCGAACAGTGGCGGGGTATGACAATCATCATACCGAACAATTACTACGAAACCCCAATCGGCCAAACGGTTGCGTTTCGCCAGCTCGCCAAAACTCAGTTCCTACAAGCGGCAGCCGATCATGACATTAATTTTTACATCGTCGGTGATTCACGCACCGGCGGCGAATTGATGCTGCAAAACGCATTGGTACCAGTAGATGATGAATTAGAGCCAAGCCAACTGGAAACTCAAAAAGACTTTTTGCGTCAGATCAAACAATGGAATCGATACATCGCGCAGGCGGGCGAAGTGGTCGGTGGCATGACCGGGGATGCACGGGACTTTGCCGATACAGAATTGGGTGCTGTCCACCATTTTGATATCGATAAACGTACATTCCTTTTTCAACCAAAGAAGAAATGGCTCGAAAACCGTGCAAGAAAACTTCAAGGGCAACTCAAGAAGTCCGATCCGTTGCATCGTTGGATCGTCGTACATCGATACGATACCGAGGACACCGATACATCGTGGGGATTCTTTCGCAAACGGAACGTTGGCAAACTGGAAGTCCGACGGACGCTCGATGCCACCAAAGGATCGGCAGTGTTGTACGAGGTCGACGCCATTGACATTGCGGACGACGAATTCGTCACCAGCGAGCAAAACAAACGCGCGATGTTTTTGGCTCTCAAATTCGAGGACAAGGTAGACCGGTTCATACGACTGGTCAGCGAACGCAAATTCCCTCGCTACAGCGAGAACTACATCGACCGGCCATTGACCGACCAAGAGATCAGGGACATCGGGGACGAACTGGTCGATTCAATTTTGGTCGATGTCTACAACGAACAACGTGTCGCGCGAGAGAGCAAAACGTGGGGACGCGGTGGTGCCCGCGCACTGACGCCCAAACTGAATTACTTGGCCGAGCGATCGCTGAACTACGGCGTCACCCATCGCCAAATGCTCGAAAATCCGGTCAGCATGGAACTTTTGTACGAAGTGATCGCGAATATCCGGTGGATGGCGCTCGAGTCCATGTCGATTTGGGACATGGCGTTCTTCCCCACCGCATTCTTAAAGCGTAGCCGTGCGGTTTCCAAGCACATGCTCGACCGTGCCGATCGAATCGTTGTTAGCATCTTCGGCCGCGAACCGAGTTGGTGGGACAAGGTCACCGATCCGACCGACGACTACGATGCGTTTGGAAATGCCAAAACACGATCGCCCGATGGGATCGAGCGAAAAATCGCCGATGAATCCATCACGAAGGTTCAGCGATCGCTACAGAAACGGTATCCGTCGATGAAAGGCTACCAAACAATGCAAGATTTGCCCGGCCTCACCTACGACCCAGAACTCATACCAACCGAGGCGCGTGTGATCGAAGGAGCCGTGTTTGATCAATTGGCCACGCAAGAGCAACACGCAGATCAAATGCGACGAAGCACGGAGAAAGCCATTGCCACGGAGCGATCAGACCTGCTGGTACCGTTAGAATTGAAAACCACCATTCCCACGCGAACCCGGACCGTCAGCGTTCAGACGATGGCGACGACAGCCGCTAAAATGTAATTCGCAGCATGTGACTTCTAACCTGCCTACACCTCCCCCCCAAAGCAAAGCACGATGAATCGAACCTACACCTGTATATTGACCGCGATAACTTGTTTGGTCCTTGTTTGTGCTGAAGAAACCACTGCCGCACCAGCCCAAACGAATCCGGCCCAAACGAATATCGTCGTATTCTTGGTTGACGACATGGGCGTGATGGACACGTCTGTTCCGTTTTTGACCGACGACGACGGAAAACCCAAGCGTTATCCACTGAATGATTACTACCGCACGCCCAACATGGAACGATTGGCGTCGCAGGGGATTCGATTCAACCAATTCTACGCCATGAGCGTCTGTTCTCCGACGCGGATCTCGATCATGACCGGGCAAAATGCCGCCCGCCACCACGCGACCAATTGGATCAATCCTGAGAAAGACAACCGCGGCCCAATGGGACCGCCCCAATGGAACTGGCGAGGATTGCGAAAGGACAGCGTCACGCTACCACGAATGCTCCGTTCCGCCGGTTACCAAACAATCCACGTTGGCAAAGGGCATTTTGGCCCCACAGAATTTGACGGCGCCGAACCGCTGAACCTCGGGTTTGGTGTGAACGTCGCCGGCTGGTCAATCGGTGCTCCGGCGAGCTACTACGGTATGCAGAACTACGGGAACGGCCAACCAAAACGAGCCCACCGCGCTGTGCCGCATTTAGAAAAATATCACGGCACGGACACTTTCCTGACCGAGGCGTTGACGATCGAAGCGAAGAAACGGGTCACGGATTGTGTTCAAGCGGAAAAGCCGTTTTTCCTTTACATGTCACATTACGCTGTGCATGGTCCGTTCAATTCCGACCCCCGCTTCGCCGACCATTACAAAGATTCTGGCAAACCAGCGGCCGCTCAGGCGTTCGCCACTTTGATCGAAGGCATGGATAAGTCATTGGGAGATTTGATGGATCACTTCGACGAACTGGGAGTCGCCGAGGACACGCTGATTCTGTTCTTGGGCGACAATGGTTCGGATGCCCCATTGGGACACGAACACGTCGTCGCCTGCGCCGCGCCGTTGCGCGGAAAGAAGGGCGCACATTACGAAGGCGGAATGCGTGTCCCGTTCATTGCAGCGTGGGCAAAACCCAACAGTGAGAACGCTCGCCAAAGAGTAATACCCATCCCCGCCGGCGCAATCCATTCTCAAATCGCCAACGTGTGCGACCTGCTGCCAACGATTGCCAATGTTGCCGATGTGGACGTTCCTAAAAACCACACCGTCGATGGTTCGCCGCTGCTGAAATTGATCGCCGGCGAAAGCGACCCCTCGCACCCATCGCGATTCCTAATGCATTACCCGCATTCGCCTCATCGAAGTGTTTATTTCAGTGTCTATCGCGACGAAGACTGGAAGGTCATCTATCACTACTACCCGTCAGAAGATTCCGAAAACTCGCGATACCAACTTTACAACTTGGCGAGTGACCCCTTCGAGCAAGAAAATCTGGCGACGACAAATCCTGACCAACTGAAGATCATGATGAAAGGCTTGATCGCGGAACTGGACTCTCACGACGCACTTTATCCGGTCAGCAAAGATCAAAACCAACCGCTAAAACCGCTGGTGCCGGAGACACGAATCACAACTCAATAGCGACAGTTGACGCCCCGGTCACGACTGCGAAACGTCAATCACCGATCCCGTTTCGTCGACCGGTGTCGCTGGTATCACGGGCCCATGGTGGTGATTGTGATGCTGCGACGCATGGCCTGGCAAACTTTCGATCGCTACCGCGAGTCCAATTCCGACAAGCAATGCCAACGTTAATTTGCCGCGATCGTGGTCGTGGAACGCGACTTCGGGCAACAGGTCGGACAATGCGATGCAAATGAAAAAGCCGGCCGATATCGCCAATCCCCAAC
>JABDKS010000446.1 GCA_013002105.1 Pirellulaceae bacterium
GTTGGGGAGTGTTTGCAATCCGCAGACGTCGTACGTCACGGCTCACTTTCGATACTAACTATCAAGCTCGGCTAAGTAGCGCTCGGCGTCCAAGGCGGCCATGCAGCCGGTTCCGGCTGATGTGATCGCCTGACGATAATAGTCGTCGGCGACGTCGCCCGCAGCAAAAACGCCCGCAACATTCGTGTTCGTTCGGAACGCCTTGGTCCATTGAATGTAGCCTTTGTCGTTGATGGTCACCGCACCGTCCAAGAACGCTGTATTGGGTGTGTGTCCAATCGCGACAAACATCCCACCGACGGGCAAGTCGCTGATGGATCCATCCACCGCGCTTTTGATTTTCAAATTATTGACGATCTTTCCATCGCCCTGCACTTCTTCGACGGTGCTGTTCCATTTGATTTCAATCTTCGGATGATTAAACGCACGATCCTGCATGACTTTGGAGGCACGCAATTCATCACGTCGCACGATCATGTAAATGGTCGCGGCGTCTTTCAAGTTCGCCAGGTACGCGGCTTCTTCGACAGCCGAGTCACCACCGCCGACCACCGCCAATGGCTTTTGACGGAAAATCGGCAGAGCACCGTCGCAAACGGCACAGGCACTGACGCCTTTGTTCTTGTAGGCTTCCTCGGAATCCAATCCCAAATAGTTTGCACGAGCGCCCGTGGCAATGATCACCGTGTGGGTTTGGACCGCTTCGCCACCAGCAGGTTTCAACGTGTGAATTTTATCGCCGAAATCAACACTCTGGATATCGTCGCCAATCACTCGCGTGCCAAAATTGATGGCTTGCTGTTTCATCAGCTCCATCAATTCAATTCCCTGCACCGCATAGTGCGGCGCGATCTCATCCAGACTAAATCGCGACTTGCCGTGTGATTTGGAGTGCTCCGGCCCGGGAATCGATGGCAGGTTGTAATGCCGGTCTTTGTCGACAGCCGATTCCACAAAGGCGCGGACATTGCCAAAGGGAAACCCGGGGTAATTCTCTACTTCGGTCGTATAAGCCAACTGACCCAGCGGGATCATCTCAGGCTTAACCGTTCCCTCGTAAACGACTGGATTCAAATTCGCTCGAGCTGCATAGATCGCGGCTGACCAGCCAGCAGGTCCGCTTCCAATGATGATCGTTTTTTCGACGTTATCCGACACGAAGAAAGGCTCCGGGTTGTGCGTTTATAATACGACCGTTCTCAGTAATCTGATCGGGTAGTTGGAATTGCGATAGTATAGAGACGTTCGTCGGCTTCACCACCTCGGGGCGGCACCAATGAGAAGGTGTCCCTGAGAATCGTTTTTGGGCGGCCTCGGTGATTGGGGCAACGGATTTATCGATGATCGCAGATTCCCACTCCGTCACAGCGTTTCCGCCTGAGTTTTTATGTCTACGCTTCTGATCGCCGTCGGCTCGATGGTTGCCTACTTGATCGCCTATCACACATATGGACGGTGGTTGGCCCGAAAGATCTTTCAGCTCGATCCCGACGCCAAGGTCCCCAGCGTCGAACTGAACGACGATCGGGATTTCGTGCCGACAGACAAGACGGTCTTGTTCGGACACCACTTTACGTCGATTGCCGGGACCGGGCCGATCGTGGGCCCCGCGATTGCCGTGATGTGGGGTTGGTTGCCCGCGCTGGTCTGGGTGCTGCTCGGGTCGATCCTGGTCGGCGCAGTCCATGATTTTGGTGCCCTGGTGGTGTCGGTACGCAGTCAAGGTCAGACCGTCGGCGATGTGGCAGGCCGCGTTCTGAATCGACGCGTTCGACTGCTGTTCCTGTTGATCCTGTTTATGGCACTCACGATTGTGTTGGCGATTTTCGGTTTGGTCATCGCGGCCGTGTTCAAACAATACCCGGCGGCAATCTTTCCCTGCTTGGTACAGATACCCATTGCGATGGCGATTGGCGTCTGGTTGCACCGCAAAAACGTGCACTTGTTACTGCCGTCACTGATCGCGTTGGCTGCCATGTACCTGACGCTCGTTTTCGGTAACGTCGGGGCGCTGGGAGCGATCAACGCGTACATGGCCAGTTGGTCGATCATTACATGGGTGCTGATCTTGCTGGCGTACTCCTACGTCGCATCGGTCTTGCCGGTTTGGACGTTGTTGCAACCACGCGACTACATCAATTCGCTGCAGTTGATTACGGCATTGGGTCTGGTAGTGGTCGGTTTGATCACTGCCGGACTGATCGGCGGCGCTCCGATCGTTGACGGCGGCGAACGGTTACCGCTGGAAATTTCTGCGCCGATGATTCGTGCCAATCCGGAAGGCGCCCCGGCAGTGATTCCATTCTTGTTCATCACGATCGCTTGTGGTGCATGTAGCGGGTTTCATTGTCTGGTGTCATCGGGAACGTCCAGCAAACAAATTAAGTCAGAGTCCGATGCGCAGTTTGTCGGCTATGGATCGATGTTGACCGAAGGTTTCTTGGCGACCATTGTCATTCTGGCCTGCGTCGCTGGGCTTGGTCTGGGGGCGACCGAAGGGGTCGGGGCGGGTGAAATCGTAACGGGCGAAGCGGCGTACATGGCTCGCTACGAAACATGGGCTTCGGCCAAAGGATTGGGTGCCAAGGTCGGCGCGTTTGTCGATGGCTCGGCTAACTTCCTGCAAGCGATGCTTGTTCCACCGGCGGTGGCAG
>JABDKS010000451.1 GCA_013002105.1 Pirellulaceae bacterium
CAGCAACACCTTGCCCCTGATCGGCAAAACAAAAATTGGCAATCTTTGCATCGCCATGAACGATGGTCTGAAACGCACTGGCTGCAAGAGCCTGATCAATCTGTTTCGCCGCACATTTCAGCGGACCCGTCTCCATCGCATCCCATTCATCCGGGCGCGTGTCCAAATGCCAGTACGTCCCGGTGGGCCACAAACCGGTGGGAGCTTCGCCCAAAAAAGTAGCATGAAACGACGCCAGCCAACGCAAGCACGTCTTTATAGTTGCCAGGTCCAAACTCGATCGTCGCTGCGAAAATCCTGCAGCGTTTAAATCTTCCATCACAAAGATCGTTTGGTCATCCCGTTGATCGACTAACAAGCACTCCGGCACGCGACACGCTGACGAACACCGATCGCTCCAACCGCTGTACCAACACGCTTCGACGCGATAGGACTGCAGTTTGCGTTGGTGCGAATGATCGGTCGCCCATCCGCGCGGATGATTCGCCTGGGTCGGCGGAGCCACATGTTTGACGATCACCGAGCCGCGATCGCCATCGTCGATTCCCACGCGCAGGATCTGTCCGTAACCGCTCCACAGCGTCTGCACGACTTCACAGCTGACAATCGTGTCGCTGCCAGTCGCAGCCCGAACTGCATCCTGCAAAATTGCCAACATCTGCAAGCTACGATTTCTCTTTTGCTTTGACTTTGGCCAATTCTGCCTCGCGCCGACGTAGAAATTCGCCGGATATTTTGATTGCCTTCTCGCGATCAGCCTCGTCATAGTCCCAGAATTCTTGCACGACCGCTTCGCATTGCGGGTAGTGCGATCCATCGTCTCCAACATCCAATCGCAGCTGCGCGAACTGGGCTTTCAACTGATCACGAACGGTCGCATAGGCCGGATCGTCGTATACATTTCGCAGCTCTTCGGGATCTTGGACCAGGTCATACAGTTCCCACGCGGGCGGCGTCTGGTTTTCGCCGTTGTAATCGCAACCGTAGAAATAAATCAGTTTGTGAGTCTTGGTTCGGATCGCCATTTCACCTGGATTGTCGTGATGTGCCATGTGCATCCAGTAGCGATAGTACGCGGCCTGTTTCCAGTCGTCTGGCTCTTTACCGGTTTCGCAAATGGTGCGAAACGAACGACCCTGCATCGAATCGGGAATCTCGACACCGGCGTAATCCAACATCAGCGCGGGGTAGTCGACATTTTCAACGATTGCGTCGCTGCGTGTACCGGCCGGAATCGCTGAGGGATAGCGAACAATGAACGGCATTCGTTGCGATGCGTCGTAGGCCCAACGTTTATCCTGGTAATCACGTTCACCGAGCCAAAATCCCTGGTCGCCGGTGTAGATGATCAGCGTGTTGTCGTACAGATTCTCCGCCTTTAAATAATCCACAATGCGTTTCAGATTGTCATCGACGCCTTTGACGCAGCGGAGATACTTTTTCAGATAGGCTTGATACGACAAACGCTTGATTTCATCATCGCTCAAATTCGGATCGTCGTAATCCCATTTGAATTCGTCGGGAAATTTTTGTGGCAAATCGGCCGCGTAGGACCGGCGCGGATTTCGGCGTCCAATCGAGGTGCCGATGTGCGGCTCCAGTTCTCCGTTGTGACCACGCGTGGCCAGCGAACCCCAGCGATCAGGCATGCTCCACAACGACACCGGTTCAGGAATGTCAACGTCTGCCAAGTAATCGTCGTAGCGCGGGTTGCTTTCGAAATAATCGTGCGGAGCTTTGAAGTGATGACAAACAAAAAAGGGTTTGTCAGGATCCCGTTTGTTCTCAAACCAGTCCAACGTTGCATCCGCGATCACATCCGATGAATGCGAACCGGGGTACTTCACCACATTCTTTGGCCACTCCTTGTCGCCTTGGATGCGAAACTCTGTATCAAAATACTTCCCCTGGCCCGGCAACACCTTGTAGTAGTCGTAGTTCGGCTCGACCTTCAAGTGCCACTTGCCGATCATCGCCGTTTGGTAACCGGCCTGACGCATCAAAATTGGCAACACTTGATTCTTTGGCAGGACATTGCCACCCAGATCAAACACTCCGTTGATGTGGTTGTATTGACCCGTGATGATGCAGGCGCGCGACGGTGTGCAAATTGCATTGGTGCAAAACGCGTTTTCAAAAACGATTCCGTCTGCGGCCAAAGTATCGATGGTGGGCGTCGGATTCAGACTCTTGAGCGTTGTCGCATAGGCACCCACCGCCTGGGCAGTGTGGTCATCCGACATCACAAACAAAATATTCGGTCGATCTGCGGCATGACCAACCACCGATAGTGATGTCAGAAAAAAGATCGTTACAAAACGTGACAACATGGATAACTTTGCAGAGTTGGGAGTGAAATTTGGGTGGATCAACGATACCACTGAAGCTAAATCTGTGTTCGAAACCGAAGATTTGCCCGACCATTCGCTTCCACAGCATAACCCAATTGGGTCTTGGATCTAATCAGTTTGAAATCGTCCTCGGGGCGATTGGACCACGCAAAAACCGCGCAGCTGGACACCTTCGTCTGCCAGACGCTCAGCTTGCAGACTGGGATTGCACGGAGGCAGTTGTCCGCTGGAATAAACGACCCGCCACCACGGCAACGAATCACCAGCGTTGGCCAACGCTTTGCCCGCCGCTCGAGCCGCGTCGGGACGGCCGGCACGAGCAGCGATATCGCCAAAGCTGACCACTTCGCCTGGGGTCAACGCTTGCACCGCGGCCAATATCTTTGCATGCAGATCGGTCATGTCACTCGTGGAACTCGCTGGCGATTGTCGCGGCTTGAGAAAATCAAAAAACTGGCCTTGAACCCACATCGTTTACAGACGTAAACTGATTACACGTGTAAACGAAATAGCGAGACCCCCGTGATGCAAATCTCTGACGCCGAATGGACCGTGATGAATCTGGTTTGGGAAATCCAGCCAGTCGATTCGGCGACCGTGATCGAGCAGTTGGCCGAAAAAAACAGCTGGTCTGCCGCTACGATCAAAACAATGCTGCATCGTCTCGTCAAGAAAGGCGCTCTGAAGCACGAAATTGACGGCAAACGCTATCACTATCGGGCCGCGGTTCGCCGCAGTGATTGCGTTCGTCGGGCCAGCCGATCTTTCTTGGATCGTGTCTTCTGTGGCGATGCCGCACCGGCACTGCTGCACTTTGTCAAAACCTCCAAACTGTCGGCTGACGAAGTCGCTCAGTTACGCGAACTCTTGGATGAAAAGGATCGAGGGAATGATCGAAACAAGCATTGAATGGATCTGCTCGGGTTTTAGTTGGACCGTGCTGGCGGCTTGGCGGGCCCTGCCGATCTTGCTGGTGGTCCTGGTAATCGACTTGGTCTTGTCGCGTCGGATCGCGCCCCGTTTTCATTGCCTGCTGTGGATGTTGGTCATCGCACGGTTAATGTGTCCGATCAGTGTCGAATCGAACTGGAGTTTGCAGCAGTCGACCGATCGCGTGATCGCTTCGACTGGTCTGTTGGCAAACGATACGGAAATGGCGCACAGCGATCCCACCGTTAGTCTCTTTACGTACCAGGCTGACGACGGCAGCGAAGTCACGATCGTCATACCTGACGGGGATGTACCCGATGCGATCGCGACTGATTTCCTACCCACCGAAGCCATTGATTCAGAAATCCATTCCACAGCCTCCATCGATAGTCAACTGCCGGTGGGGATGGTTCAGTCGGAGCCACACGCCCTCGTGGTGGAAGATTCCTGGAACCACCGCGTTGAATGGATCATGATCGGGCTGGTCACGACGTGGTGTATCGTGGCGATGGGCCTGTTGTTTCACTTGGCGGTGCAAAACCTGAGATTTTGGCGGCGCGTCCGCAAATGTCGGGACTTGGTCGACCCAACGTTGATCGATCAGTTGCTGCGAGCGTGTGATGCGGTCGGCCTTGGCAAACGCCCCCAACTAAAGCAGGTTTCGGATTTTGCTGTGCCTGCTGTATTTGGCTTCTTTCGGCCGGTCATCTGCCTGCCACGCGACATCGACACCGCCAGCTCGGATCAGATCGACATGATTTTGATGCACGAAGTTGCGCACATCAAACGACGCGATAGCCTGGTGCTATCAGTTGCCCTCGTCATTCGATCGCTGCACTGGTTCAATCCGGTGGCATGGCTAGCCGTTTCGCGTCTGCGCCAGTTCATCGAACAGTCCGCCGACGATGTCGTTGCGCGACGCACAAGGCAGTTCTCACCCCGAGCCTACGGTGAATTGCTGTTGCGGTACGCGTCGGTCGAATCCGACTGTGCGATGCCGGCGGGAGTGGGGTTGTTGATGGCGTCGCCCAGCGCCGCCCTTACGCGACGCGTTATGTTGTTGCAATCGTGCGGAGACAGGCACTGGTTCATTCGAACGATGTCCGCAGCCCTGATAGCGTTGGTCGCCGTCGTCGGACTGACCGACGCGCAAACGCCGGAGCCAGACACTCCGCCGGATCCCTACGCCGAATATTTGAAGTCCCAACCCGATTTACAATGGCAACCTGAATTCGGCCCGCTCCCCAAGTCAAAGTCGCCACAGGATTCTCTGTCCGGCCATCCGGCCTCGCAGACACCGACCAGCGAACCGCTTTTGACACGCACGTACGACGTTGCCGGCGCGTTGGCAAAAATTCGCGAGACCGAGCCCGATACCGACTCGCAGCAGCGACTCATCGATGCGTTCCGAATCCCACGGCCGCCAAACCATCCGCGGTCTCCAATCATTCCGCATGAATCGAAGGTGGAGATTCAGGGTGATTCGATGACGATCACTGCGCCACAATCTCAGCACGCGCTCGTTCAAGAGAATTTGGACATCATCGCCGACGCGGGTTTCTGGCAAGTGGCGTGCGAGATGCGATGGATTCACGCCAGTGTCGATTCCGTTTCAGGGTTAGGAATTAATTGGGGAGATTCACAGCCTATCGCGAAGCAGTCCGAGCACGACTTCGCGGCGCTCGATCGTCGCTTGAAGGCGATCGACGCTGGGTCTTTAACCGTCAAGCGGCAAACAAACCTATCCACATCGGGGATGGCGATAGCGGCGAAAGTCAACGAAGCGCAGCGTAAAACGTTTCTCGCTCGTTGCCAGCAAGGCAATCGCACCAACGTAAACCAGGCCCCCAAAGTCACTTTATTCAACGGCCAGGTGGCAACCATCTCTGACGAAGTTCAACGTCCGTTCGTAACCGGCGTCCGCAAGACCGAATCGGCCATCGAGCCCATTGTCGAAACGTTTTCCGAGGGCATCCGCGTCGATCTGCGGGTGTTGGTCACCGGCGACGATAAACTGTTGCTGCAATGTGAAACGACGAAGTCAGAAATCTTGGATGTCAAATTAGCAAAGTTCCCGTTTGGTGATGCAAAGAATGTAACCGTACAAGTTCCGCAAGCCGTCACCGATTCAACCTCGGTGGGCATCTCGCTTGAGAGGGGCGAAAGCATTCTGATCGCATCACCGACTCCTTACAAACCCGACGCGCCAGAGAGCGATACGGCGATGGCAAGATACTACTTGCTGTCGCCCAACTGGTTTCGCCGTTAGTGCATTGTCTTGACCAAGAACGGTGGTTGGCCGTGGTGGATCATGCTGAAGATCCACGAGTCGCAGGATCGTGATCAAGAACCAACAACTTAGCACCAAGCTGTGATCAAACTCGCGAGCGATTTCATCATCGATGTAGATTTTAAGTTGGTCAGAACTTGCCCTGGCCAACAATCGCCTACGAAGGCTCTCGTCCGCGCGACACCTCTTGGCCGGCGATCAAGAAAGCTATTTCCATCGCCTGTTCATAGTTCAGCCGCGGGTCGACTTTGCTCTCGTACGCGCGTGTCAAATCGGTGGGCCGCAAACCTCCCGCTCCGCCAATGCACTCGGTCACGTTGGTGCCAGTGAGTTCCAAATGGATTCCGCCAACGTGACTCCCATGATTCGCATGAATGGCAAACGATTGCCGGACTTCGTCCAAGATCTGATCAAAATGCCGAGTCTTGATTCCGTCGTCGGTCGTGATGGTGTTACCGTGCATCGGATCGACCGACCAGAGTACGGGGTGATCCAGATCGTGCACCGCTTGGATTATTTTGGGTAACGCTGACTGAATCTTGGCGGCACCAAAACGACAGATCAGTGTCATCCGGCCTTCTTCGCGTTGCGGATTCAGGATCTCCAACAGCGTTTTCAACTCGCTTGGCTCCATCGTTGGCCCAACCTTCACACCGATCGGATTACCGATCCCGCGAAAGTACTCGACATGAGCGCCGTCGATTGCACGCGTTCGATCGCCTATCCACGGAAAGTGAGTGCCCTGGTTGTACCACCGTTCACTACCTATCGCCTGACGTGTCAGCGACTGCTCATAGGGCAGCAGCAGGGCTTCGTGCGAAGTGTAGAAATCGACGCGCGAAAGATCCGCATCACTGGCACCGCCGATCGAATCAATGAACCGCAACGTGTCATCGATACCGCGAACCATCTGATGATATTCGACCGATCGCGATGACTGCGAGACGAAATCCAACTCCCATAGATCGGGATGGTGCAAATCTGCAAACCCACCCTCGGTCAACGCCCTCAGATAATTCAACGACGATGCCGAACGATCGTACGCCCCCAGCAATAAATCAGGCCGATTACGCCGCGATGCGGCATCAAATCGAATCGCGTTGACACAGTCGCCACGGTAGGACGGCAAGGTGACGTCGTCACGCGTTTCGGTATCCGACGATCGCGGTTTGGCGTACTGCCCGGCGATCCGTCCGACCCGAATGACCGGTCGTTGCAAACCGTGAATCAAAACCAAACTCATCTGCAACAATAGCTTTAATTTCTCCTGAATCGGATCGGCCCGACAGTCATCAAAGCTCTCACTGCAATCACCGCCCTGTAACAAAAATGCCTTGCCCCTTGCTGCGAGCGCAAGCTGCGTTTTGAGACGATCGATCTCCCAACTGGTCACCAACGGTGGCCGTTCGCGCAGCGTGTTCAATACCGCGTCTAATTCCTCGCGGTTTTCATAGGTCGGCTGTTGTAGTGCCAAGCGGGACGTCCATGATGACGGATCCCAGGCAGGCACACTCTCTTGGGTACTCAAGATCAACTCTTCGGGGTTTCGGACGCAGAATCTAGCTCTGCCGTGATCTGGGGAGGAGATTGGGGTGGGGCATCCAATCATAACCGCAATCCGACAGCGCTAGAATCGGGTTTCGCTTTGGACCCAATCCCGTGGTTGGGGCGACGCGACCGACGCCACGCAGAGCGTCGCAAAGATGATCCAATGAACTGTTGCAAAACAAAACAATTGCATGATTTTGTCTTGGTCATTTCGATACGCGGACGAACGTGTGATGTCCAACGTGCCGACGCTTTGCCCGCAAAAACCACCCTTTTCGATTACGACGGTGTTTGGCACAGCGTCTGCAAATGATTTCGATGTGTCGCTTCTCTTCCCGCAGCCCCCTTCTTCTCGGCAACGATCTCATGTCAGCACAGCACAAACCATCGCAAAGTCGTTCACCCATTGGCATGCTCCAACATGCTGCGTTGGTACTCGTCCTCGCGGTCGCATCGCCCCTGTCGGCCGTCGGCGCCGAACCAGCGACCGAAGTGGTCGATCTGTTTCAAGCCATCGATGCCGGCGACGTCGCGGCCCAGTTCATTCCCGCCAACGCCATGCGTGCCAATGTGTTGATTCGCAACACGACCACACGGGAACTGCACGTGAAGCTCCCTGATGCGATCGCCGCCGTACCAATCCTGGCGCAATTCGGACAACAAGGGTTTGGCCAACAAGCACAAGGTCCCGGTGGCGGCGGCGGTGGTGGCGGCAGCAATCAAGCGGTCGGCGGTGGGATGGACGCCGGCGGACGTCAGGGCCAAAACTTCGGACAAGGAGCCGGCGGCCAACAACCCGGTGGCTTCATGCGAATCGGCCCACAAAAGACTCGCAAAGTCAAAGCGACCACAGTCTGTTTGGAACACGGCAAACCCGATCCCCATCCTCGGATCGCCTACAAGATGATCCCGATCGGGCAATATACCGATGACCCACGCGTGGCAGAACTTTGCGCAAAGCTGGGTCAACGCGAGCTTGACCAGACCGTTGCCCAAGCCGCGGCTTGGCATTTCGCCAACGGACTCGATTGGAACGCACTCGCGTCGATCAACTCGCTGGAATCGAAGTACCTGGGCAACGTTCCCTTCTTTACCTCCGCCGAACTAGAGAAAGCAAAGTCGCTTGTCAAAATGCTGAACGAAGAGCGTCGCGACGATCGCCATTACGCATTGCGGGATTAAATCCGTCGTGCTTTCTTACCCCCGGTCATGCCTTTGGACTTGGTGGTCGTTTCGATGGGTTACAATCCATCCATCGATCATCCACCACCGTGATTCGCAAAAGGCATCGAATGTTCGAAAGACTCGCAACCGGTTGGTCGCTTGCAAAACAAGCGGTCCATGTTCTCAAGCAAGATAAAGAGCTACTGGTCTTTCCGCTGCTCAGTGGAATTTCCTGCTTGCTAGTCTTGGCCAGTTTTGCCCTACCGCTTTTCATGACCGGAACGCTGGAGGCCCTTGGCGACAATCCAGACAACGCCAAAGAGAATCCGTTGGTCTATGTCACGACGTTTGCTTTTTACTTCGTCAACTATTTCATCGTGACCTTTTTCAACTCCGCGCTGGTCGGTTGCGCAGTCATTCGACTCAAAGGCGGCGACCCGACGGTCAGTGACGGATTCCATTTTGCCACTTCGCGGATCGGACAAATTGCCGGCTGGGCGTTGGTCAGTGCCACCGTTGGAATGATCTTGCGGATCATCGAATCGCGCAGTGAGCGAGTCGGCGAAATCGTTGCGGGACTGTTGGGAATGGCATGGTCGATCACCACCTTCTTTGTCGTGCCCGTGCTGGTGATCGAAGGCCTCGGGCCAATCGATGCGGTCAAACGCAGTGTTTCCATCATGAAGAAAACGTGGGGCGAGTCACTCGCTGCCAATTACGGTGTCGGGTTCATCGTCTTCTTGCTCAGCCTGATCGGTATCCTGCCAATTGTCGCGGGTGTTTTTCTGTTGGGAACCAACGCGGCGATCCTCGGCGGCGTGCTGATCGTGGTCGGCATTGTTGTACTGCTAATGGTCGCTTTGATTTCCTCGGCGCTGAATTCGATCATTCTGGCGGCGCTCTATATCTACGCCGCCGAAGACCGCATGCCGGACGGATTCGATGACGGCTTAGTCCGTACCGCATTTGCGAGACATTAATCTCGAGGCTGTGAATCCATCGGCTGAACAAATCAATGCGATGCGTTACCGACATGTCCACGACTACAGACAAATCGACTCAGGCTGATTATCTCGAACACATTACTGAAACCATGATGAGCATTGCTACCACGAATTCGTTCTTCCTGCTGACCATGGCCATCGTTTTCGGCGCTACCACGTCGCAGGGCGCCGACCGCCCAAGTAACGACCACTCGAACAGCGACCGCCCGAACATTCTCTGGTTGTTTGCCGAAGACACCTCACCGTGGATGGGTTGCTATGGTGACTCGGTCAACCAAGGTCATACGCCCAACATCGATTCATTAGCCGAAAACGGCATACGTTTTTCACGCGCGTTCGTGCCCGCACCGGTTTGCTCGGCTTGCCGATCGGCGCTAATGGGTGGTCAAAACCAAATTCGCTTCAATGCCCACGAACATCGATCTTCACGCGGACCGGCGAAACTGCATTTGCCAAAAGGAATGAAACTACTGCCGCAGCTGGTAAAAGAGAGCGGCTACTTCACCTTCAATCTTGGCAAAACCGACTACAACTTTGTCTGGGACGAACCTGCCACGTACTCGTTGCAGCAAAAGAGTCGCCAAGACGTGCCCTGGGAAACGCTCCAAGCGAATCAACCATTCTTTGGTCAGATTCAAACCGCCGGCGGTAAAAACAACACGGCCAATTTTCCCGCCGACCGCAAGACAGATCCGGCCAGCGTCACCGT
>JABDKS010000472.1 GCA_013002105.1 Pirellulaceae bacterium
CTCAGTCGAGCACCGATACACCGGCTGCTGATGCGACGGCGGCTGATCCAGCTGCCAGTGATCCACCTGCCAGTGATCCAGCTGCTAGTGATCCGGCGGCGGGTGATCAGGCTGATGGGGGCGACGCCGAGGCTGCTGTCTCCGCCGAGCCGACCGAGGGCGAAGCGGGAGCTGCCCAGGCGGCGTCTGGTGACGATGCTGGCGCTGATTCGGCCAAAAAGCCCGCAGATTCATCTGTTCAGTCCGAGGAAGGAACGACGGACGACGCCGCTGCGAAAGCCTAAATTGCCGCCCCAAGCACTGCTCTGGGGTGGGCTGCGTCAAGAAGCCGCTAAAAGTTTAGTGAGCGACCTCTGCGAATGACGAGTTTTTCGCTATTCTATTAGGGATCCGGTCCGCGAGGACCAACAAAGACGCCCGTGAGGGCTGAATTTGAAAGACGAAGACGACCCCCGGTTCGGTCGGTCCACAGAGGACCGTCTGCATCGATGGAGGAAATACTTTATGTGATCGAAACCAAACCACTGAACCCATTGGACACCAACGATGGTGGTGGGTTCCAAATGAAATTGACAGGATTTTTACCCCGTGCCCGCACGCATTTACGCGCTCGCAAAAGAACTCAACCTCGATAGCAAAGATCTCGTTGATATCGTCAAAAAGGTCGGTATCACCGGAAAAGGTTCAGCGCTTGCCAGTCTATCCGATGACGAAGAACAACGAGTGCGCGAGCATCTTGATTCTTCCAGCCAGCCCGCTGAACCCGTAGCAGCCACCACTGCTCCCACGGCTGTGCGCGAATCGATCACGCCCGAACGGGCCAAGCCCAAGACGATCAATATCGGGCGAAGCTCCGGTCCGCGATCTGCTTCGAAGGCATCGCCCGCTTCCAAGGCATCCTCGGGAAAAAGCGACGGTCCGGTGGTTCGTGGTCCCGCTGCGCTACCGCCGGTCGAGCCAACGCCTGCGGAACCCGAACAGGAAAAGGTCAAGCCCCAAGCGCCGGATGTCAAATTGCCGCGACGCTCCGGTGGTTTGGCGTCGCGAATGGGATCTCGAGCCGGTTCAAGCCAGGACCCCGTGAAACCAATTCGTTCCTCGGATTCGGCAAGTCCGTCTCGCTCTGACCAGGGTGGTGGACGCATCCGATCGCTCGATCGTTCCGGCGGGGACGTCAAAAAGCCAAGCGAAGCCGGTAAGGCAAAGAAACGCGAGCCCCGCGTTAATATCAAGATGGCCGCGCTGGGTGAAGCGAAAGGTCCCGCGCCTACCAAGAGTGCAAACGAGCCGAAAGCACAAAAGCCGGACGTAAAACTGAGCAAGGATGTGATCGCCGGTCACAAACAGGGAATGGCTGCGCCTCTGGAGCAATTGGCCAAGGAAGACACCGAAAAGAAACGCGTCAAACGCGGCGGGTTAAGTGGCTTCACCGGCGAGAAAAGCCGTCGCGGTGGGGAGGAGGAAGAAAAGCCTCGAACCAAGAAGGGCTTGGCCGGGATGGCTAGCGCCCGAGCTGAACGCTCGCGAGGAAATCGACGACAGAATTCCGGTTTGGATCGCTCCGGCGGCTACGGCGGACGTGACTCCGGTCAGCGTCGTACGCTTAAACGAAAAGGCACCAACACTGCGGCACCTCGAAAAGATGCTGTCGTTTTGGAGCTGCCTTGCACCGTTCGTAGTTTCTCCGAAGCTGCCGGTGTGCCTGTTGCTCAAGTGCTGAAAGTGCTGATGGGCATGCAGATGATGATCAATATTAACTCCGAGTTGGACCTGGAAGTGGCGGAGATGATTGCCACGGAAATGGATTTGACAATCGAGCTGAAAGCATCCGAAACGCTCGAAGACGAGTTGATCACGGAGCTTGAAAACAAAGAAGACGATCCCGATTCGCTATTGCCACGTGCCCCGATCGTTACGTTTCTCGGTCACGTCGATCACGGTAAAACCAGTTTGCTGGATCATTTGATCGGTATCGATGTCGTCAGCGGTGAAGCAGGTGGGATCACGCAGCACATCCGAGCTTATGAAGTCGAGAAGGATGGGCGAAGCGTCACGTTTGTCGATACGCCCGGTCACGAAGCCTTTACCGAAATGCGAGCTCGTGGTGCGAACGTAACCGACATTGCTGTCCTGGTCATTGCCGCCGATGACGGAATCATGCCGCAGACCGAGGAAGCGATCAGTCACGCCAAAGCGGCTGAAGTTCCGATCGTTGTCGCGTTGAACAAAATTGATCTCGAAGGAGTCGATGCCAACCGTGTTCTGACTCAGTTGACCGAATATCAACTGACGCCCAGTGAATGGGGTGGCGATGTCGAAGTCGTCCGTACCAGTGCGATTAAAGGCACCGGGATGGATGAATTGCTTGAGACTTTGTTAACCGTCGCAGAATTGAATGAGTACACCGCTAATCCCAATCGCGAAGCGTTGGGGGTTTGTTTGGAATCCGAACAGCAAGGCGATCGTGGTGTGGTCGCAAAATTGGTTGTCCAGAATGGCACAATGAACGTCGGTGACATCATTGTTTGCGGTCCTGCCTATGGCCGCGTGCGTGCGATGAGCAACACGTTGACCGGCGAGACAATGACCGAGGCCGGGCCGAGTACACCAGTGAATTTGATGGGATTGGATCAAGCACCTGGTGCGGGTGATCGATTCCATGTGCTCAGCGATATCGGCCAGGCTCGCGAGATCGCAGCTAGTCGTGAGTATGCATCCAATCGCGAAAATCTGTCCGGCGTCACAACGAAAGTGACGTTCGAGAATTTCCAAGAGATGCTGCAAGATGGACGTTTGGGACAAAGCGAGGAACGCGTCAAGTTGAACTTGATCGTTCGTGCCGATGTGAAGGGATCTCTGGAAGCGATCGACAAAGAACTTGCAAAGTTCGATCACCCCGAAGTCGAGTTGCGTGTTTTGCAGCGAAGCGTTGGCGGGGTCACCCTTGCCGACGTGACATTGGCGTCCGCATCCGACGCCGTGATCGTTGCCTTCAATGTGATTCCCGACGAACAAGCACGGGCACTGGCCGACGACCGGGGTGTCCAAGTGCGTCGTTATGAAGTGATTTACAAGTTGACCGACGACATCAAAGCGATGATCGAAGGTCGTTTGAAACCTGAAGAACGCGTTGTCGAACTCGGCCGGGCCCTGGTCAAGCAGGTCTTTTCTATTAGCCGTGTCGGGACAATTGCCGGTTGCTACGTGGCACAGGGTTCGATTCAACGTGGATGTCGCATCCGCGTCAATCGTGACGGCCGAACGATCGGCGACTACGCATTGGATTCGCTCAAACGAATCAAGGAAGACGTCAAGGAGGTGCCTCGCGGAATGGAGTGCGGGATTCGGCTGCAAGGATTCAATGACATCAAGCAGGATGATGTACTTGAGGCGTATCGAATCGAGGAAGTCGCTCGAACTCTCGATTGATCGACGCTCTGCTGATCGGGTCGCAGTTCGATCCAGTGACAAATTCGGCTCAGCGGTTTTCCCATTCACTTTCACCCCCACTTACGCACCAACATCTATCCGTGACCAGTCGACGATTGCTAAAAGCGGCCGAGGCGATTCGTGAAGTCGTCGCATCGTCGATTTTGACGGAGTTGCGAGATCCACGCGTGAAAGATGTGACGGTCATCTCGGTGGAAGTCTCGCCGGACATGCGTGAGGCAAAGGTCTCGGTCAGCATCATGGGCAGTGAAAAGCAGAAACAAAATTCGCTGCGGGGGCTGCAGAATTCAGCCGGTTTTTTGCAAAGCAAGATTGCCGACCGAATCGATTCGCGATACACGCCGCGTCTGCAGTTCGTGCTGAACAAAGGCGCTGACAACGCATTGGTCGTTGGCGAACTGTTGGCAAAGATTCAACGTGAAAGAGAAACCGGCGACCCGTCAGACTCGCTTTCGGACCGTCATGATGCCGATCAGATCGCTGACGCCCTGTCTGCCGATGTCAAAGAGCCCGCGGGCAGTTCGACGCATGAAGATCCCCCCAGAGAGAGCTCCAACGATAATTGATCGCTGCTAGGCGATTGATTGCTGAGCCGATCGGCTTACAGTGACGCATTGAAGAGTATTGGCCCCGAATCGAAACCTCCCGCAACCTTTAACCCCAATCGATTTGCAACACGATGGCTGCAAGTAACCGAGCACAACTCATCACCAAGCTGCACACGGTGCTGAAAAAGAAATATCAGGCTCCTCCAACGCAGCCGACGCGACCCATGTTGGAGCATCTGCTCTATGCATGTGTGCTCGAGGACTGCCCAGCGGACCTGGCCGACGGAGGCTTCGCCAAGTTGGAGCAGGATTTTTTTGATTGGAACGAAGTACGTGTGACGACGGTTACCGAACTGAGCCACGTGCTGTCGCGGTTGCCCGATCCGG
Organism: Pirellulaceae bacterium; assembly: GCA_013002105.1. Next base: position 4,386 of record JABDKS010000472.1, read on the forward strand.
TCAAGGCGGCGCGACGTCTGAAAGAAAACTTGCAAGCGGTCTTCGAGGAGTTCTATACGTTCGAACTGGATCACCTCAAAAAAGAAAATCTTGGCAAGGCCGTCAACAAATTCGAAAAGATGCCGGCGATGACGCCGTTTGTATTGGGCTATACGGTTCAGCATGGCTTGGGTGGTCATTCGATCCCAGTCGATTTTTCGGCGATGATGATGATGCTGGCGACGGAGATCGCCACGCAAGCCGAAGCCAAGTCGGGACGCGTACCGGGTTTGGAGCGAGCAATTCCAAAAAATAAAGGGATCGAATTTGCCACACTTTTGCACATCGCCGCGGTGGGGCTGTCCGGTGATTTGAAGGACAAGAAGGCACGCGAGACGATGGACGCGGTTAATAAAGGATCCAGTCAACGATTAGATGATTGGATTGCCAGCAAGAAGGCCGCCAAGCGACGCGGAGTCAAACGTAAAGCGGAGGCTAAGGCGAAGGCCGAAGCCGATGCGAAGGCGGCAGCCGAAGCGGCACGTCTTGCCAAGATCGCAGCAGCTGAGAAGGCTGCCAAAAAAGCTGCCTCCAAAGCGGCCGCCAAGAAGAAGTCGACAACCCGCCCTGAACCTGTGAAGTCGGTTTCAGCGTCTACCTCCAAAACCGCCAAATCAAAGTCCACCAAAAAGGTCGCTGTTACCGCCAAAAAGGCTGCGAAGAAACCGGCGAAAAAGGCTGCCGCGGCGAGCAAGAAGAAGCCGGTCAAGAAGTCGACGGCCAAGAAACCGACATCCAAGAAATCCACCTCCAAGAAACCAGCAACAAAAAAGCCGACAGCCAAAAAATCGGCGGCTAAAAAGGCCACCGCGACCAAATCAAAATCGGCGTCCAAGAAGGCATCTAAAAAGACAGCTGCCAAAAAATCGCCTGCAAAGAAAAAACCAACCAAGAAGAAGGGCGTCAAAAAGGCGGCCAGTAAGAAAAGTTCCAGTCGGAAATTGACGAAGCGTAAACCGCGATAATCTAAATTGGTAAACTGATGTGCTTGCCGAGCAACCGTTGTTTGCTCCCCTCCGTACATCTTGTCAAATCCTCCTCTTTTGCATTTTGATCAGTCATGGCAGGTCACTCGAAATGGGCAAACATTCAGCACCGCAAAGGTCGCGTCGATGCGGCACGCGGAAAACTGTGGAGCAAACTTAGCAAAGCCATCATCATGGCTGCGAAGCAGGGCGGTGGTGATTTGGATGCAAACTTTCGATTGCGAAAAGCAGTCGATGATGCCAAAGCCGTCAGTATGCCCAAGGACAATATCACCCGCGCGATCAAACGTGGTACAGGTGAATTGGCCGGCGATGACATGGAAGAGGTCGTTTACGAGGGTTACGGGCCAGGTGGCGTTGCTGTGATGTGCGAGACGCTGACCGACAATCGAAATCGAACCGGTCCCGAGTTGAAGACAATTTTCAGCAAGCAGGGTGGCGAGATAGGGAAAACTGGATGCGTGGCCTACTTGTTCGACCGCAAAGGGCTGTTTGTATTCGAGCCTGAAGGTTGCAGTGAAGAAAAGCTGACAGAGATCGCACTTGAAAACGGTGCCGAGGATGTTGAGACGCTCGATGATGGCAAGTTTCAGGTGACGTCCGCGCCGGATGTCTATGAGGCATTGTCGGGTGCGTTCCAAGCAGCAGAACTCAATGCTGAACTGAGCGAGGTCACTTGGATCGCGCAGACATCCGTCGATCTGGAATCCGATACCGCTAAACAGGTTC
>JABDKS010000492.1 GCA_013002105.1 Pirellulaceae bacterium
GGTGCATGCGGGGCACCAATCGTGCACTGTCAACAAAACAAGCCCCAAAGCCACCCGAAATCGCTTTGCCGGGGGCTTGCGGGAAAACCACTGCTGTCAATGCAGGCAAGGCGATTTTTAAGGACGGACAACCATCAACATCCGTTCGTTTCGACGCCGCACAATCACACGAATACTCTGCCGCGCCTTTTGGCCTGCGTCCAAAATTTTCTGTAGGTCGGCGACCGACTTCAGCGGCGCCCCGGCGGCCGATTCGATCACATCACCCGGCTGCAAACCAGCGTTGGCTGCATCGCTGCCTTCTTGAATGTCGGTCACGATCAGGCCGTATCCCAAATTGGTGACACCGAATTGTCGCGCCGTTTCATCATTGGTGGGCGTCAAAGCGGCTCCTAAAATTTCACCGGCCTTGAACTCGGCCATCGCCGCATCGGTCCGTTCTTGCAAGTTCACGCGCACCTGCATCGACTTGCCATCGCGGTTGATGTCCATCACGACCACCGAACCGGGCGGTCGACTAGCGATGTAATTGCGCAGCTTTGCCCCACTGTTGACGACTTTGTTGTCCATTCGCGTGACGATATCGCCTGGCCGTAATCCGGCTTCTGCCGCCGGCTTGCCTTCCAATACATTGCCAATCAATGCGCCCGCCGTGACGGGCAAATTAAACTCTTTGACGATCCCCGGTGTCAGGTCGCTCACGCCGGCGCCGAGGAATCCACGTCGCACGGTTCCCGTATCAATGATCGAACGCAGGACCGGCTGAGCCAATGAGACCGGAATCGCAAAACCAATGCCTGCACTCGCACCGGTGCGTGACAAGATCGCCGTGTTGATTCCTACCAGTTCGCCTCGCAAATTGACCAGTGCACCGCCCGAGTTACCAGGATTGATCGCCGCATCGGTTTGCAAAAAATCTTCAAACCCCTCGCCGTTCTCGCCAATGATATCTTGATCGCGGTTCTTGCCGCTGATGATCCCCGCGGTCACGGTCTGTTTCAAACCAAACGGGCTACCGATCGCGAGCACCCAGTCACCGACACGAATTTCGTCCGAGTCACCAAACTCCGCCGCCGTCAGATTGCCAACGTCGACTTTCACCACCGCGAGATCGGTGTCGGGGTCGGTCCCGATGATTTTTCCCGGCGCGCTGCGGCCATCACTGAAATCGACTTCCAATTCATCGGCGCCCGCGACAACATGATTGTTGGTCAAAATGTATCCATCATCACGGACGATCACGCCGCTGCCGCTACCAACGGCTCGCTCTTGCCGCTCCACACCGCCGTCGGCCCCTTCATTGAAAAGATCCTCAAACCCCGGCGGCACACGAAAGCCACGAGGCAATCCGCGGCCACGTCGAATGATCCGTGTCTGCTTGCTACTGATACTGACGACGCTCGGTCGCAACATCGCCGCCACGTTACGAAACGACGCCGAAAGATCCTGGGCTGTCGATAGGTCCTGAGTTTTTGCCAAACGATCCTGTGTCAAACTATCTTGAGCCCGTGCGTCGGGCTGCAAGGGTGCCGGAACACTCATCAACGCGCCCGTGACTAGCGAACCGACCAACATCGCGGCGAGGACAAAACTGACATTCTTCCAAATGTTCTGCATCGTAAAAAACTCCCGTTCAACACCTCAAACAATACAACCAATCCAAAACCGGATCCAAACCAAGTGATCTCAAGCGGTCAACATCGATTCTCCATCTTAACGTAGAACGGACTTCAGTCCGTTAACAAAAACGATTGGGCACGTCGGTCTGATCTCAATTCTGTAGCCAATTCTATCACCAAGAACTACTAGGATCTCACACCGCCTGCGATCATCATTGCAACACACCGCAGCAACCCTGACGCAGTGACCGCGCCCAAACGATTGTGAGTCGGTTCTGCCAATCCCGTGCGGTAACGCGAATTGCTTTCCGCCGCCTCCCAAGATCAATACCCAACCATCAACAACGGGATCGCCCGACCATCAACACCGGGATCGCCATTGCGACCGCGTTGACGACCTTGATCATGGGACCGATCCATCGCGATCGGCGTGCTGGCCCGCCCACCGGTTTTCTGAAATACGAAATCAAACACCCTCGCGTACGTCGGCGAAACAACGGTGGTTGGGGCGATTCACTGCGTGATCAAATCGACCAGTCGCCCGATCGCGACCGTGATCTTCGCTACGTTTCCCCCCAAAACAGGCGTCACTACCCGCTTTCGCGGACTAGCGACGCAGTGATGACCGAACAACAACGCAGCGATAGCCGGCAAACGCCCCAACCTCGCTCAATATCGCCCATTCCTTCGACGACACCTCGACGGTTTTCCTTCTCTCATCGCTTTGGATCGGTGTGCTCTTGTACCTTTTTATCACCAAATCTGATACCTTCTAGCTATCGCAAACGTAAAAAACAGCGAGGTAGATCACGCTAGAAATGTTTGCGATCAATCACACGGAGGACCATTGCGATGCGAGACACGGTAACCGTCATTTTGGCTGGAGGACGCGGATCACGGCTTGAACCGTTAACCCGTGACCGCGCAAAGCCGGCTGTTCCCTTTGGCGGCCTCTACCGCATCATCGACTTTGTGCTCAGCAATTGTCTTAACAGCGGCATGCGTCAACTGCTGCTGCTGACGCAATACAAAGCTCAGTCGCTCGACCGTCACATCAACCTCGCGTGGCGAAATTACTTCTGTCGAGAACTGGGCGAGTTCATTGACGTCGTACCGCCCCAGCAGCGCATCGACGACAGTTGGTACCAAGGCACCGCCGACGCCGTCTACCAAAACATCTACGCAATCGAGCGTGAGAATCCGACTGATGTCGTGATTTTGGCCGGCGACCACATTTACAAGATGAACTACAAACCGATGGTCGATTTCCATCGTCAAGTCGGTGCGGACATTACCATCGGTGCCCTGCGCGTCAGTCGCGACGAAGCCACTCAGTTCGGTGTGATGCAGGTCGACTTGGATCAACAAATCCAGGGCTTCCAAGAAAAGCCGGCCGATCCCATCACGACACCCGAGGACCCGGATGTTTGCTTGGCATCGATGGGCATCTACGTATTTAGTGCCCGGTTCCTGTTCGAACAACTTTGTGCCGACGCAACCCGCGATGACAGCGATCACGACTTCGGCAAAGACATCATTCCCGGCGCCATTGCCGATGGTTTCCGCGTGTTCGCCTTTCCCTTTCTGGACGAGAACCGCAAACGCGATGCTTACTGGCGGGACGTCGGAACGATCGACGCGTACTTCGAAGCGACGATGGATTTGATCGAAGTCGATCCGCAGTTGAACTTGTACGACCAAAAATGGCCTGTTCGCGCGCACCAACCGATGCTACCACCGCCAAAGTTTGTATTTGGCAGCGAAGGACGTCAGACGACGCGACGGGGCGAAGCATTGGATTCGCTCGTGTGCCAGGGCGCGATTGTCAGTGGCGGATCGGTCGCCCGCAGCGTCTTAGGACCTAATGTACGTATCAACAGTTACGCGCAAGTCGAAGACAGTATTTTGTTTGATGAAGTCATCGTGGGGCGGCGTTGCCGGTTGCGACGCGTGATCGTCGACAAAGGTGTTCGTATCCCACCGGAAACCGAAATTGGTTATGATCCCGTCGCCGATGCTGCCCGTGGGTTCACCGTGACCGACAGCGGATTGGTGGTGATCGCTCGCGGCGAACAAATCCAGCAAGTCGATGGCGAAATTCGCTCGGTGTCGCCGCTGGCTACGAAATGAACGCTGCAAACCAACGAACTTGATCCAATCGCGACCCGCTGCCCATCGACGCAACGACCTGGTCAGTCGTCACCCGCTCGCGTTTCTGCCCCCTTTTTCACTAGACACCCGCCGGGTTGAGCATGTTGCAGTCAACCGTCATCGCGATGGAATACTGCACGTGCTTCGTGATCCATCATTGCCCGCTCGTGATCAACGTCCATGCAGGTATCGTCGCGGTCACCTTGTTGGACACAGCCGACAGTGGTTCGTCATGGATCTTGATCACGCTGCTTTGCGCCATTCTTACCGCAATCGTTGCATTGATCGGCGGATATCTGCTTGGTCGACATTCGCGCCGGCCAACGACCGATACCATCACGCCGGCCGAGCGAACGCGAATGTTGGAACTGGTTCGAGAAATCGGGACGTGGACCAACGAGTATTCCAGCACGGTGTCCCAGTACCAAAACGAATTGGACACGCTGCGCCGGTTCATCGGTCAGCCAAGCGACGACAACCATCCTCGCCCAAGTGGTGATGCAGAGACCACGGTTGCTCCAACAATGGATGGTTCATCACTGGAGTTGGACTCGCCAAAAATCGAGTCCCCAACCACCCAGTCAGACAAAAATCCATCGCAACCGGCGTCGCAAGATGCCGCATCGGACGCACACGTTCACCCCGAGTCGTCGTCCTTGGCCGCCGACGCGCTTTCTCAGCTGACCGATGCTACTCAACCGCCAAAAAGCGTCGCCAACACAAGTAAGAAAATATCCTCGTTGCTGCACCAACTGATTCAAAACAGTGGGCAACTTCAGCAACGTCTGGATGCGGCGGAGTTTCAGCTCGATCAAAAGACGCAACAAATTCAGTGGTATCTTAACGAGTCCCGCACCGATTCCCTGACCGGTCTTTTCAATCGCCGCGCATTTGACCAGCGGCTCGAGGAACTCTTTCGGAACTACCGTCACGGCGGACGATCGTTTGTCGTGGCCCTGATCGATGTCGATCATTTTAAGCAGGTCAACGACACTTACGGCCACCCGATCGGCGACGAAGCGCTCAAACGGATCGCCGAGCGACTGCGGAATCAATTGAGCGAATCGATCATGGTCGCTCGATTTGGCGGTGAAGAATTCGCGGTGATCTTAGAGGCACCGCTATCGGAGGCAGCCCAACAAGTCGACGTGTTCCGCAAAAACCTGGAAACGCAACGGCTCGCGTTGGACCAAGTCAAAATAACGCGCACGATCAGCGCCGGTCTCAGCCAAACCGGTGACGATACCGGCGCCGCGTCAGTGGTTCGTCGCGCCGACGAAGCCCTGTATGCAGCCAAAAATTTTGGTCGCAACCGCGTCTATGTCCACGATGGCCAAGGCCCCCACGTCTTGGGCGCCCCCACCCTCAGTGAACGTGGCCATCACGCGCCGCCGTGATGTAGCCCGACTCAGTCGCTAACCAAGCAAATCGATTCCCGCCGCACCTAACGCGTGCCCAACTCGGTCTCAAAAAGTAGCCATCACGCTCCGTCGTCATGTAGCCCAAACCAGCCGCTAACCAAGCAATTCGGTTCCCGCCGTCCCAAACGCTTTCCAACGCGCTTTCTCACTCGGTCTCAAAAAGAAGCCATCACGCTCCGTCGTGATGTAACCCGAACCAGCCGCTAACCAAGCAATTCGGTTCCCGTCGTCCCAAACGCTTTCCAAATGCAAGCGTCGATGTCGTCATTACCGATGGCCAATCCAAAGTCGGGCTACGTCACGACGGAGCGTGACGGCCACTTTGCCAAACTCGACTCGCCGCGAAGCAGCGATAGGCGACGTCCGTGCCACCGGCAACCAGCGAACGTTGCCACTGCGAGCCTGCGGTTTTACTGCGAGCCCGCGGTTTTCCTGCGAGCCCGCGGTTTTACTGCCCGGTCCCCGCCTTTGGGCGGCGATCGGGCGGGAAAAGCCAGACAGTGAAGCGATCTTCGCTGCGCTGGCTCATCCCGATTCGCAACCATTTGGCCTCTTAGTGGCGCTGTCGGGCCGAACTAACCGCCCTAAACTATCCGCCACCGAATTTCGGTCGGAACCTCCGCCGTTATTATTCGCACCACACGATTCATTCGAAAACGAAAGCGTTGATTCATGAGCTCTGCAGAACCAGGTGCGGCCAACGAGTTTGACGGCCAGTCCACGCTGTTCGGGCATCCAACCGGCCTGTACACCCTGTTCTTTGCCGAGATGTGGGAGCGATTCTCGTATTACGGGATGCGGGCCCTGTTGGTCCTGTACATGATCAAGGGATTCATGAAGCTGGGCGACGAAAGTGCCTACGCGATTTATGGTGCCTACACCGCGCTGGTTTACGCGACTCCGTTCATCGGTGGGATCTTGGCCGACCGTGTATTGGGCGCCCGCCGCGCGGTCGTTATCGGTGGCCTATTGATGGCGACCGGTCACCTATTGATGACCGTCGAAAACACGACTTTCTTTTTTACCGCACTGTCGTTTCTGATTATCGGCAACGGATTCTTCAAACCCAACATCTCCACGATCGTTGGCGGGTTATACGCCAAAGACAGCCCCAAGAAAGACGCTGGATTCACCATCTTTTACATGGGAATCAACCTGGGTGCCGCGATGTCGCCGATCATTTGCGGTTACGTCGGCGAAGTCTACGGTTGGCACATCGGCTTTGGACTCGCCACGATCGGAATGTTGATCGGTCTGGCCGTGTTTGTGGCCCCCACACGTCTGACGCAAACATTGATTCTCGGTGGTGCGATCATCACGGCTGGCAGCATGCTGTTCTTGCAGGACAGCTTTCTGCAGTTGGCCGTCCGCATCTTTTTGGCCGCCGCATTGGTCACCAGCGGTGTCGTTGCTTTCGTCGCACTCGGCCGCGGTGGACTGCCCGACCATGCCGGACGACCTCGCGATCCGGAGGCAGCCAAACGCAAAGTGTTGGGACTGCTGCGAAACGATGTCGCGATCTATCTGGGGATTTTGTTGGCAGTCCCGGCGATCGCGCTGCTGGTCAGTCAAAACAAGATCGCCGGGATCGTATTGACAGTTACCGGCGCGATCGCATTAGGCTATTTGATATTCGAAGCGATCGTACGGTGTACCAAAATCGAGCGTGAACGTCTTTTTGTCATCTTAATCCTGATGTTTTTCTTGCTGTTATTTTGGGCCTTCTTTGAACAAGCCGGCAGCTCGATCAACAATTTCACCGACCGCAACGTCGACCGCGTTTTGGAAGCTCGCGTGATTGGGCCCGACGAAGTCGGCAGCAGCGTCACGTTCTCGCCTGAACCGACCGCAACCAGCGAAACCACTCCGCCGCTGACGCAAGAGCAATTGGGGTATCGGCGAAACGGCGAAATGTTTGCACTCACCGAGCTTTCCAAAATCCGCGACGGCTCCGACGCCGACGTCATTCGCACCGCCGAGCAGCCATGGGAGATTTCGGAAGAACATGTGGGGATGAAAGTTGGCGGCGCAGAGATCCCCGCGTCCGAATTCCAGGCGGCCAACCCGATCTTCATTTTGCTATTCGGTTTGGTGTTCAGTGCACTTTGGGGTTTTCTGGGCGCCAAAGGACTCGACCCCAGTCCGCCGTTCAAATTCGGACTCGGACTCCTGCAACTCGGCTTGGGATTTGGCGTGCTTTGGTACGGTGCAATGAACCCCGACGCGCGCGGGATGGTGTGGGTCGGCTGGCTGCTACTGGGATACATGTTGCACACCACCGGCGAGCTTTGTTTATCACCGGTCGGATTATCGATGGTCACCAAACTCTCGCCATCGCGAATTGTCTCCACGGTGATGGGTGCCTGGTTCCTGGCCACGGCATTTTCCAATTACCTGGCCGGATTGATCGCGACGGCGACCGGTGTGTCGCATGGCGAATCCGGCGGCGAGCAAACGATTCCGCCGCCGATCGAAACCGTCGGCATCTACGGAGATGTTTTCGGCAAAATCGCGATCGCCGGCATTATCTCCGCGGTGATCTGCCTGGTCATCTCACCGCTGTTGACCAAATGGATGCACCTGGAAGTAGACGACGAACACATTGCCGACCTACCCATCCAAATCCCCGCCGGCGACGACCCAACGGCAACAAGCTGAGCCCAGCATCGGTGTTGACCGTCCGTAAGTCGCCGCACGCCCATCGT
>JABDKS010000493.1 GCA_013002105.1 Pirellulaceae bacterium
GGTATACGCTTGCGTACCGTGTTCGCTAAGGTCCAAACCTTCCATTTCTTCTTCTAACGTGACACGGACACCCATGATCTGTTTGAAGATGAAGAACACGATCGCGGCAAACGTAAACGCAAACGCGCCAATCGACAACGTTCCGATCACCTGCCACTGCAGACTGTGCTCGGGGTTGAACGAGAACAGGCCGACGGCGACTGTTCCCCAAACGCCACAAACACCGTGGACGGATACCGCTCCCACTGGATCGTCGATTTTGATTCGGTCAAAGAACAGAATCGAAAGCACAACCAGAATGCCGGCGATCGCACCGATCAGAATCGCGAACTCTTCGCCAACCGTATCTGCACCCGCAGTGATTCCGACCAAACCGGCCAGGATTCCGTTGAGCGCCATCGAAACGTCCAGTTTCTTGATCACGACCCATGAGGTCAGAATCGATGCCACGGCACCGGCACAAGCTGCCAGTGACGTCGTCACGAAGACATAGGAAACCGCTTTGGGGTCAGCTGACAACGCGGAGCCGCCATTGAAACCGAACCACCCCAACCACAAGATGAACACACCAATCGCAGCCAGCGGCATGCTGTGTCCAACGATCGGTCGAATGCCTTCGGGCGTGTATTTGCCGGTCCGCGGTCCCAGGATGATCACACAAGCGAGTGCGGCGAATCCGCCGAATGCATGCACGATGCTGGATCCTGCGAAGTCATAAAATCCATTTGCATCTAACCAGCCGCCGCCCCACTTCCAGCCACCGGAGATTGGATAGGCAAATCCGACCAGGATCATCGAAAACAGCATGAACGTCGGTAGCTTGACGCGTTCGGCAACAGCACCTGAAACGATCGTCGCTCCGGTTGCTGCGAACATGGCTTGGAAAATAAAGTCGCCCCACCAAGTGTAGCCAGGGTTGTAGGCAGCCGACGTAAGTGAAGTGTCATTCAGGTCGCCACCAAACCAGCTACCCGATGCGAGAACGCCGTCGACGACCCAGTCGCCTGGGTACATCGCATTGAATCCCCAAGCGGCATACAACAAGACACCAGTACAAACGATCCAAACATTCTTGAAGATAATGTTGACCGCGTTTTTCTTCTGTGTCAGACCGGCTTCTAAGGTCGTGAAACCCAGGTGCATGATGAACACCAGTGCGGCTGAAATACAAATCCACAGATTGTTGACCGTGAATTCTTCGTGTGAGCTTACGACTGGATTGCCGTCGTCATCTACCGCTTCGAGCGTTGCGGTGCGATCGGCGTCGGTGGTGTAAGCGTCTTCAGGACCGCTGGGTGTCTCCGGTGTTGAAACTTCAACAGCCGCGGTCTCTGTCTCTGCAGCAACGGCTTCGTCTGCTGCGTCTTGAGCCCAACTGTAGGACAGGGGGGCAACCACCAATGAGAGCATGGTGATTAGAATCAAAAGGCGTGTGTAACGACTCACTACTTTCTCCTCGTGGGAAAGAAAAACAATGTCGCACGGGGATTGATTGATGCAGGTGTACGTCCGCCTGCGCAAGTCGACAGGCCGCCTTTGGCTCCGGAGTCTACGGAGCGCCCATCGACTGCACCAATCTGTGCAGTAATTTGATCAAAAACACACGAAGTGACTTTGACTTGGTTCGAGCATAAGCACGGTTGCGGGACATTGATAGCGCGACAATCCATACTTTTTTCGCAAGCCCGTCAGTTCAGCCCTACGCGGATTTGGGGGCGGAAATCTGACCTTTGACCGGTGATAAACCGATCAAAAAATCTAGCGTCCGATGCCGGCACGATCTCGCCACCCGGCGAATCGGGATCGAACGACGCGGCGCGAAGGCGACGACGCCAAGTTTCGAGCGGGCGTCCACGCCCGCACCTACAACGGAGCCAACTTCCCCGCGAACTTCCCCGCGATTTTCCCCGCCCAGCCGCTCCCAGGCGCCGACGTGCTAACCCTGCTCGTCGTCGCTCAACACAGCCATGAACGCTTTTTGGCTGATTTCAACGTTACCAATTGCCTTCATCCGCTTTTTGCCCTCTTTTTGCTTCTGCAACAACTTGCGCTTACGCGTGATATCGCCCCCATAGCACTTGGCCGTCACGTTCTTGCGCATCGCGGGTACGGTTTCGCGTGCGATCACGCGACTTCCAATCGCTGCCTGGACCGCCACCTCGAACATGTGACGTTCGATCTCCTTCTTCAATTTCTTCGCCACCGCGCGTCCACGACGGTCGGCGTCGGCCTTGTTGCATACCACGCTCAACGCATCAACACGTTTGCCGTTGACCAGGATGTCCAGTCGGCACAAATCGGCCGGTTCGTAACCCACCATTTCGTAGTCAAGTGTCCCGTAGCCGCGCGTGCAACTTTTGATTTTGTCATGCAAGTCATAGACGACTTCGGCTAGCGGGATGTCGTAGGTCAACATCGCTCGATTGGCTCCCAGATACTCCTGACTCTTTTGGATGCCCCGTCGCTCCTGACAAAGCTTCATCACTGCACCGATGAATTCGTCCGGTACGATCACATTGCACCGCACAATGGGCTGACGAAACTCTTCGATGTCACCCGGATCCGGCACGTCCTGCGGCTTGTGAATGCTGATCGTTTCGCCGCGTTTGTTTTCGATTTCGTAGGTCACATTGGGTGCCGTCTGCACCAGGTCGATGTCCGATTCGTTTTCCAATCGTTGCTGCACGATTTCCATGTGCAACAGTCCCAGGAATCCACAACGAAAACCGAACCCTAACGCGTCGCTCGTTTCCGGCTCGAACTCAAAACTTGGATCGTTGACCGCAAGCCGTTCCAGGGCATCACGCAGCTCACTGAAATCCTGCCCATCGCTGGGAAACAATCCGCAGTAAACCATTCGCTTGGGACGAGAGTATCCCGGCAGAGGTTCGGCCGCCTTGTCGCCTGGGATGCTGACCGTGTCACCAATTTGCACATCACCAAGACTCTTGATGTTGCAAATCAAATAACCGACCTGGCCGGCGCGCAACTCGTTGCTCGGCTGACGCTGCGGTGCGAATCGGCCCAATTCGATCACATCGTGTGACGTGCCGGCACGCAGGAAACTGATTTTCTGTCCCTTGCGAACCGTGCCTTGCATGATTCGCACGTAGGTGATTGCACCGCGGTAGTCGTCGTAGTTGGAGTCAAAGACCATCGCTTGCAATGTTGCGTTCGGATCGCCATCGGGCGGCGGAACACGCTGGATGATCGCATCGATCAGTGCATCGACGCCCGCGCCGGTTTTTGCACTCACCTTGACGCAGTCGTCGGGATCGGTCCCGAGCGAATTCATCATTTCCTCGGCGACTTCGTCGGGTCTGGCATGCGTCAAATCAATCTTGTTGATCACCGGGACAATCGTCAGATCATGTTCCATCGCGGCGTACGCATTGGCAACGGTTTGTGCCTCGACACCTTGGAATGCGTCAACCAACAACAACGCGCCTTCGCAACATGCCAACGATCTGGAGACTTCGTATTGAAAGTCGACGTGTCCCGGCGTGTCGATCAAATTCAATTCGTATTTTTTGCCGTCACGCTCAAACTGCATCACCACCGCGCGCGCCTTGATCGTGATCCCGCGTTGACGCTCTAAATCCAGATCATCCAGCAACTGCTCCTTCATCTCACGGGTACTGACGGTACCGGTGTGCTCGAGCAATCGATCGGCCAACGTGCTCTTGCCGTGGTCGATGTGGGCGATAATGCAAAAGTTTCGAATATGCGATGACATCTGTTTATTTCGTTCTTTGTCAATTCAGTGATGGCACTCTCTGCGTTCATTTGGCAGACAGACGCGTCGTGCAGACAATAGCATTGCCAATGCGCCATGCAGACACGATTAGGGTGACGCGAAACGCTCGAGTGAAACGTCGCTCACCGGCCGCAAGCTCAATCGACTTCCAATGCCAATCTCGCTCGCAATTTCTCATCGAGATATTCTTTGCGGGCGTATCCGGCGACTCCTAAGTATCCGGCGTCGGCCCCCAAGGTGGCAAATGTGATCGTTGTGCCCGCAAAGACATTTTCGAATGTCAGTTCACGAAATGTCTCGGAAATCTTTGCGCGAAAGCGTTCCCCAATCTCGTCTCCCGGTCCTCCAAAATTCATCGCTCCACCCAAGACGACCGATCCAGGATCGAGCGTGTGAACGAGCGTCGTAATCCCGATCCCTAGCCACCTTGCGGTGTCGTCGACGATTTCCAACGCAAGCTCGTCGCCGGTCGTGGCTGCCTCGTATACTTTTTTTGCGGTTAATTCGTTATCGGATCCACCCAACAAGCCCGCCAGCGAACTCTTGGCACCCTCGGTCAATCTTTGTCGCGTTCGTTGCATCACGCCGCTAGCCGATGCATACGCTTCTAAGTGACCACGTCCGCCACCCCAGATACATAGCTGGGCGTTGGGCGATGGATCGACGATGATATGGCCGCACTCACTGCCGCAACTATTGACACCGTTGACCAATTCACCGTCGACAATAATCCCGCCACCGACGCCGGTGCCCAGTGTCAGCAAAATCATCGACTGTTCATTTTGGCCGCTGCCTAACCAGAACTCGCCGTACGCTGCCGCGTTGGCGTCGTTTAAGAACGAGACTGGCCGTCCGAGCAAGTCCGCAAGCGTGTCACGAATCGGAAAATCCCACCACGATGGCAGTTGAGGTGGAGCCACCAGATAGCCACGCGGCAGGTCCATCGGCCCGGGTGCCCCTAAACCGGCTCGCAGTACTTGATCACCGACGCCCAGTTCTCCCTCCAAACGGTCGATGGACTTTGCGACTCGCGTCATTGCCGCAATCGGACCATCGGCTTCACGCGTCGGCATACGATCGTACGCGACCGTTTGACCCTGCTGATCGACCAAGCCAAGTTTGATGCCGGTACCGCCAACATCGATCCCCCAAAAATAGGGAGCGGTGGCTTGCGAGACATTCGTTAGTTGGGGAGTATCAGACATCGACTGGGTACAATGGGACCGACGGCACAGAGATTCGTGGGCTCAGTAAGTTGGGTTGGAGTATAGAAGCGTCACCGAAATGCCACAACGAGCGATTTTTACCAAGGTGGATCGGCTGATCCAATCACGGTTCCCCGATACCAATCCACCTGACTCGCCCCACTGGGAGACCCCATGAAGGCCGTCTTTTTGACCGCCGGCGCCGCCGGGATGTATTGCGGTAGTTGCATGCATGACAATGCGTTGGCACGCGCTCTCCGCGATGCAGGGGTCGATTGTGTCCTTCAGCCCGTCTATACGCCGATCCGGACCGATAGCCAGAGTGTCGCGACCGACCAAGTTTTTCTAGGCGGCATCCACATATATTTGCTGCAGCAAATGCCCTGGCTGCGACGGGTACCCGCTCCGCTGCTGCGACCATTGAACTGGCCACCGCTGATCCGTTGGGCAACCCAACGTGCCGGGACGACCGATGCCGCGAAGCTTGCCGAACTCTCGCTCTCGATGCTCCGCGGCGTCCACGGACGACAGGCTGTCGAAGTCAAACGATTGATCGATTGGTTCGCCGATGAAATGAAACCCGACGCAATCGTACTGAGCAATCTTTTAATCGGCGGGGCCTTACCACAAATTCGCGATCGGCTACCCCATGCCAAGATCGTGGTGCTGCTACAAGGCGACGATATCTTCTTGGATCACTTGCCCGAGCCCAGCCGCGCCGAAGCAATTAAACTATGCGCCGATCTGATTCGCCACGTCGATTGTGTCATCGTGCATAGCCAGTTTTACGCTGACAAGATGGCCGCACTGCTTTCGATCCCGCGCGAAAAACTCGTGATCACGCCGCTTTCGATCGACCTGTCTCCATTCGAGGCTGCGACGGTATCGGTTGACACCCCATCATCAGATCCCCCATCATCAGATCTTCCGGCCAACACGGAGAACTGCTTTCGACTGGGATATCTCGCACGCATCGCGCCGGAGAAAGGACTCCATCACCTGGTCGATGCCTTCATCACATTGGCGACCCAGCCACAACACCGAGATCTGACGCTGCACGTCGCGGGCTGGTTGGGCCAGCAGAATCGCGAGTATTTCCAAGCCCAAATTCAAAAGATCGCCGACGCTGGACTGTCCGATCGGTTCACGCATCACGGCAGCCCCGACCTGGATGGCAAGACGGCGTTCTTAAAATCGCTCGATCTGCTCAGCGTGCCCGCCGATTACGAAGACCCTAAGGGGCTATTTATACTGGAGGCACTCGCTGCAGGTGTCCCGGTCGTGCAACCGCATCACGGTGCATTCATCGAACTGATTGAGTCTACAGGAGGAGGCGTGACTTTTGCTCCCGGCAACGTGGAATCGTTGGCCGACGTGATCCACCATTTGAAACACGATTCAGCAAGACTGACATCGTTGGGTAAAACGGGACAGGCCAACGTGCGGGCAAAACACTCCATCGATCAAGCTGCCATCCAGATGCGTCAGTTGCTATTTGGTTCTTGACCGGTCAGTTCGGATCTACTCGGTCATCACCGTGCTGAGTGTCAGTGCAATCTCGCGGTAAATGTCGCGTAATTCGTCGCCGCTGAGAGCGTGAAAGTGATTGCCGCCGCCGATCAGAGCGACTTCTGCCATGCGATCAACATCGGCATCCGCACCAAACGTGATCGTGTGAATTTGCACGCCGTCGGCAGCCAGCTTGATCGCTTCATCACGCGGCTCGGGACCCCGGTTGTGGCGACCGTCGGTCATCACGATCAACGTCCGCTCGACGAAGTCCGCATCGCGACTTTTGTTCATTATTTTGCGACCCGCTTCCATGCCCCGTGAGATGCTGGTGAACCCACCGACCGGCAGATCCGCCATCGTCGTGGTGATTAATTCAAGATCCTCCGTCAATTGGACGTCCTCGGTCGCAGTGTCGTTATACGACGCCAACCCAACCCGCTCGTCCACGGGCGTCTCGTCCAGCGTTTGGACAAAAATATCGATCGCTGAAATCAGGTCCGCAATTTTTTGGCCGCTCATGGATCCACTACGGTCAACGACCAAGACCACGTCGCGTTCGATGTAGGTCGCCGATGCATCGGCTGTCGGTTCAAAGAATTCGACGCCCATCACGTTACCGAAGAACAACGGCACAGCGCCCGAGGCCGAACCGGCTGTTCGTCGCCCATTGATCCGAACACTGTTGGTTGGGAATGAATCGGCGGAAAATTCGAATCGTCCCGTCGGTGTTTCTTCGCTACGACCAAACTGAAAATCGTTGGGTTCCAGCAGCAGCGGGTCACCGGCAACGAAGTTCTGCGCCGCGATCTGCTGACCTCGGGCAATCGCCTGATCTTGATCAAATGTCCGGGACAGTTCTAACGCAGCTGCTTTGGCCGCCGCGTCGGTCGACGTACGCAATTCGGTTCGCGTCAAATGCATGAACGCAATATCAACCGTAAAGGCGACGGTCGCCATGAAAGCGACCAGCATGATGGCGATCAACACCAACATGGCCCCCTTACGATTTTTTGCGGGTCGACGATTGCTTCGGATCTGCATCAGGAGTCTCATGCTTTGGCCTATCGGAACTCAAGGTCTGTGACGAATCGTTGTTCGCCTTGGTTGGTTGTTGGGGGATCGCTCGGTCAAGCGAATCCAAGTGGGATTTACCCGTTACGACGCTATGTGTGGTGGGCGGTCAGGGCCCCGTTGCCAAGGAACTACTGCCACCGGTCGATCGCCTTGCACCTTCGCGGACCATTGTTAATTCGCGCTCGATGTCGCGACCGTCGACAAATTGATGCGGGATGAAACTATTGTCATCCAGTGGCACCGTCACTCGAACGGTCACTTCTTCTGTATCTTTTTCGATCTTGCTGGGGGTTACTTTCACGTCGACATTGGTTAGCCCAAGCGAATTAAGGATCTGCTCGGCTTCCTGCTCGGCTTCTTCGGCTGTCGCTCCCGGGATAATCGCAACGCGAGCCGCTTCGTAGACGGCGTTGTCGGCGGTGTGCCGGATCATATTGACTCGGCAAAACTCAAAGGCTGCAAAGAAGAACAGGAACAACAGCGGAACGACAAGTGCGAATTCGACGGCAGCTACACCTGCGCGATTGGGCGGTGTGCGTTTTTTTACAAGCTTCATGTGTCGGGCTTCCATCGGGATCGATGACAGTGTGATAAGTAGTTTCCCCGTGACGCGGCGGTGCGTTACCGATGCGTCATTGCGATGGTTATTCCTTGACCATTACCACTCGTGCGGTCAACGTACGATTGGTCAAAAACCGACCCAGTAGCGGACTGTTCGTTTCGGTCGGTGCGCTGATCTCGACGATCACTTCGTCGCCGCGATCCACACCGGAGACTTCGCCGTTGAGAATGTTGACATCGAATCCTTGGACGTCACGGGCAAGCAGAATGTTTTCTGCTTGGTCGATGGCACTCTGCGATGTCGAACCACTGCGAATCGCTTCACGAGTACATTCGTACGCAGCAACATTCAACGATTGCTTCAGGAAGATAAAGCTGGAGGCTTCAATCGAACCGAACACAAGCAGGACAAGAACGGGCAAACAGACAGCGAACTCCACGGCCGCAACACCACGCCGCGATCGTGCTTGGCGTGCAAGGCTTGGTCGACGGAGATGATTGATCATTCGCATCAAAAATAGTCCGGTTGAAAAGATTGGAAAAGTGAAACCAGGCAGTCAGACTCAGCACGCTTAGGCGTTGTCGCTTGAGTCGGTGTGATCTGAATTGGCATTGCCCGTGTCGCTCATCGCGTCGCTCGCTGACGGCGAACCGGCTTGGGCTCGCTCGATCACGAGATTGAAATCGGTCGCGATCTGTTGCCAGAAATCGCTGTCGCGAAACTGCAGCGGCTGAACTTCTTTCCCTGCCTTGGCATCCATCAACGCACTTCGCAAACGCATGATAGGACCGGCAAATCGGTTGGTCAATTTCAACGTGTCCCACACAAACGCGGGGATCAAGGCGGCAGTGATGACAAAGAACGGCAGGAAGCGACGCATCGTGTCACCGAACGTTTCGCCCCAGGCTACATCAGGTTGCTCGAATAACCGAATCCAAATGACCAACGCAATCGTGTTGCAAATGAAGAACAGGACCCAGTGTATCGCGACCTTGCGAAGAATCCCGCCTTGGACTTCTGGATCGACGAGTGCCTTGGTGCGTTTGACAGTGGATGCAGACATGGACGTGCCTAATGAAAGTGTTGTTGGGTAATTCAAAGGCAATCGTGGTGACCACAACTACCCGTGCAGGCTCGATCAAGCCACAGCAGAACGAAATCTCAAGTGGCACATGATCAGGAGAGCGATCGCTACAGTCGACAAAGACCGAGAATCCTCTCACTTTGAACCTACAACATCCTTAGAGACCAGGCCGACCAGGCAAAAGAAAACGCCTGGTGAATGTTGTCCTGCAGCGTCGTTCTTGGCGTCTGTCGCGATCTGGAACAGATGATGCACGCGTTCACCCGACGCAAAAACCGGCGCAATCGTTACAACAGAACATCGCCGCGAAGCGGGCCGCCGAGGTCGAATCTACTGGTGGCGGCGAATGTATTCAGCTGGGAACGCTGCTTGGCCCGCCTTGTCGGGATGCCGAGCCGGAAATCTGGGTCCGCGGTCTTCCAGTAGCGGTACGTCATGTCCGCCACTTTCAAACAGCATCTGCCACAACTGTTGATTCATCTGGGCAATCCGCTCAGAGTGCTCCGGCGATTCGATCAAATTGTTCATCTCGCCCGGATCGCTCTGCAAGTCATAGAACTCGTCCCGGTCCCACAAGCCGTGCACCCGAATGTACTTGTAACGCCCGCCGATGATTGCGTGAAGCGTTGGAGTGTGCGGATAATTTCGTTCCCAGTAGTACTCGTACAGCAGATGCTTGCGATCCAGCTTGGCGGGGTCGGCTTCGCACAGAGCCGTCCAAAAACTCTGACCATCTGCCTTGGCCAGCGGCGGTGCGCTCGCCGCCTCCAAGAGCGTGGCGGCAATATCGATATTGCCGACAAGTCCATCGAACTTTTGGCCTGCGGGAATTTTACCCGGCGCCGTCATCAACAACGGGACTTTCGCGCTCGCTTCGTACGCCGTTCGCTTATCGATCAATCCGTGATCGCCAAACTGGAACCCGTTGTCACCCATGTAGACGACGACCGTATTGTCGTCCAATCCCTTTTGTTTCAGATAACCATTCAAGCGACCGACGCTGTCGTCGACCGCCAGCAACGATTCGCAATACCGCCGATAGTAAACTTCCGGCGAAAAATCCGGGAGGTTGTATCCGAAATCCACGCCATGCCGACTGTTGCGTTGATTGCGCAACCACATCGGCATCTTGCCCGCGTCCATCTCCGCAACCGTCGGCGTTTGAATCGGCAGCTCATTGTGTTCATAACGTCCACGATGACGATCGGCCGGCACAAAATCCGCGTGAACGGCTTTGTGACTGACATACAGAAAGAATGGCTTATCACTATCCCGGTGCGTTATCCAGTCGATGGCATAGTCGGTCAACTCGTCAGTGATGTAACCCTTTTGATCGACCCGCTTGCCGTTGACATTGAAACCGTCGTACGTCGTTTGCGGAACTTCGCGTGTCGTGCCATGGCCATCGGGCCAGTACGTTCCCTGTCCCTTGAATGCGACCCAATGATCGAATCCGCGCTGCGGATCGTCGATGTGGCCACCCATATGCCATTTGCCGACGAACGCTGTGTCGTATCCGGCCTTCTGCAAGTGCTCAGGGAAGAACACCAAATTTGGATCGACTGGATGATAGTTGTCCACCACCCGATGGTTGTGAGCATACTGCCCGGTCAAGATCGACGCTCGACTGGGCGAACACAGCGAAGTGGTCACATAGGCATGCGTCAACATCGCACCTTCGGCCGCCATCGCGTCGATGTGCGGCGTCTCCAAAAATGGATGCCCCGCCGCGCCCAAGCAATCAAACCGATGATCGTCACAAAGGACAAACAAAATGTTAGGCTGATCCGCGACCAGTGGCCGGCAGATCGATAGCAAACAAAACACCAGCAGGGCAAAACGAAGAGTTCTCACGGCGAACAATCGGGTTGGGGGTTGTGCTCAGAAAAAAAAACGCGTGCCAACGATTGACTGTCGCTCATAACTTAGTCCGTTTGCTCGCCGACTGCCGGTGCCTGCTAAATTGATAACTTCCCATCCAACAGGTATCTCTGTCATGAACAAATTGCTCTGCTTTCCGATGCTGCTGATCGCCGGCACCTTGGCCGCTCAAGAAGCCGTCCCATCACACACCAACACGACGAAAAAAACCACAACTGAATTCTTCTGGCCCGATTTGGCTCCTGGCGAAACGGATCTTAGTCCAGGCGAAGCGCTCCCTGGCCGTCCGCAGGACGATCCGCCGATCACGCGATTGATCAATATCCGTCGGCCCAGCATCGATATCTTTCCCGCCACCAAGAACGCAAACGGAGCCGCCGTCGTGATCTTACCCGGCGGCGGATTTGGACGCGTGGTGCCGGATCTCGAAGGTAGCGAAGCGGCCGCTTGGCTCAATCAGCTTGGTGTGACCTGTTTTGTCGTCAATTATCGCACCAGCGAAGTGACGCCGGAGGACGAACCAAAATTCAGACGTCCCCTACAAGATGGTCAACGGGCCATTCGCTGGATCCGGGCCAACGCCCAACGCTGGAATCTGAAACAGGACAAGATTGGGCTGCTGGCGTTTTCAGCGGGTGGGCAAGTCGGTTCGATATGGATCACTTCGGATAGTGCCGCGTATGACCCGATCGACGCGGTGGATCAACAATCGTTTCGACCGGACTTTGCGATGCTGGTCTACCCCTGGCGGTGTTACGACCCCGCAACGGACGCGTTGATCCCTCCGATCCAGGTTTCCGCCGATACACCCCCCACATTCCTGATTCACACCCATGACGACAACTCATCATCACTCGGCGCCGCGTTGATGTATGCCGATCTGAAACGCCACAACGTTCCCGCAGAACTTCACATTTACGAAACGGGCGGCCACGGTTACGGCACACGCGAACGGCCCAATTCCAACATCGGCACATGGACCGATCGAGCCACCGATTGGCTATCGCGGAAACTGTAGCTTTCCGTCACTTGCGAAAAGGGTGTACGGCTCCGAGTCGCCTTCGATCAACATGATTCGCTGATCCACATGCACGTTTTCGACTACCGTCTTTTGACCGCTGGGCCACGAAACCGTAACGCTTTGGATGTCGGTAACATCACCAACACCAAAAAAGACAACGTCCTCGTTGTGACTGAGATACCCGTCACCGGCGGTTACCCATTCGACCATTTCACGACGTGGTTCTTGTGAACGCAGTGTCAATCGAACTTCGGCCCCCACACCGTCGCGCTCACTTTGGGTACCGATTAAACGAAGTTGCAACCAGTGATGATCGCTTTCTGTTTGATTGACCAGCAATGCGGTCGGATGCCCAATATGCGTGACCACAAAGTCGGTCCTTCCGTCCTGATCGAAATCCAATCGGCTTAGACCACGACCCAAATATTCTCCGGCTAAGTATTTCGTTGGATCGTCGAACGTGATCTCTTGAAATCGCGTGCCACAGTTCCGCAATACCTGTGGCGGCTGCTTAAACGATGCGGTGTTCTCTAACGTATTGTCCAAATGCCCATTGGTCACAACCAAGTCCAAGTGCCCATCGTTGTCGTAGTCAATCGACTGGGCACCAAAACCAACCATCAGGTAGGTCGAGGTATCCAATTCAAACTGAACGTGTCGATCACGATAGGTTCCCTGCTGACCGAGAAACAGACTCGCATTCTGGTTTTCATAATTCGAGATATGAATATCCAGCGTTCCGTTGCCGTCGTAGTCACCTGCGGAGATGCCCATCGATCCGGTCGCCAAGCCGGTTGAACTGAATGCACAACCTTTGACCGACGCGACGTCTCCCCAGTGCCCCGTTTCGGGGTCACGTTTCCAAAGCTGATTGGCGGCCAAGTCATTTCCAACGAACACTTCCTTGTCCGGATCGTCATCAAAATTCGTAACCACCACACCCAAACCGGGCGACACATCGTCCGATTGATTAAATGTCTTGTTGATGAACCCACCTCGTCCGTCATTCACAGTCAATCGATCACTCCCACGATCGTAATCACCGGGCGATACCGGCTGGACGACCCGACCGTCGGTGTCTAATTCGGGAATCCGGTAGATGGTTTCGTCATCGACGTAAACGACTTGATAAATATCAGGAAGGGCATCGCCTGTGACATCGGCGATTGCAACCGACGATGGCACTCGATGGAGTTTTGGTTCGGTAAGCAACTGTCGAGCGAAGGTTCCGTCACCGTTGTTGATCAGTAATACATCCGCGCCGATATTCGCGATTACCAAATCAGCAAATCCGTCCTGGTTCCAATCACCCGCTGTCACACCCAAGCTATATTGCGATTCCATTGTTTCACTTTCTGACGTATTGTCGTGGAACAACTGGTCGACGTTGCGAAGCAGTTGGTTCGTAAGCTGTCCGGTTAGTTTTGCCCCGTCGACACCTCCTTGTGCCAAATAAAGGTCGCAGGCGCCATTGCGATCGTAATCCAATACGGCAACTCCACCGCCGAGTGTTTGGTGGATCGCATATTGCTGTTGCTTTGGTTTTTCCGCAACGTGGTACGTATGTTCCAATCCAATGTTCCCAGCGATGTTCTTAAACACTGGCTCGACGACTTCGGCTGGATCATCGACAGCGAGCCTCCTATTGGACACTTCAGGGTCGACGTAGTTGGCAATGGGTAGTGGATAGTCGTCGATCGACAACCCGCACAATCGCTCCGATTGCGATGGAAAATCATTGGCCGAATCAATCAGTTTCTGACGTTCCACTGAAAGACGTTTTAATTCATCCTCCCCGCCGCCGACTGCCTTGCAGTGGACCGTTTTCCACAGATTCGCCTCCAAATCGCGGTCCGCATCACGCAGCAATCCAGCAAGTTTTTCAATGGATTGAGAATCCTTTGCGCCCGAGACCGTGACGGCATAGTTGGCGTTCATCAATTCCTTGAGCAATCCGAACCGTTGTTCCCATTGAGCGGCGTTTTTCTGATCATCCAGTGTCAACAGAGCTTGATAGATCCGTTTGACCGACAGGAAATCAGTCGGGTCACGATCTAGCGCTTCGGCTAATGCTCGAATCCCCGATTTTACGTTGCCAATGCTTAGCTCCATCGCACCAAGAGCGGCCCAGTACTCCGAAAACTGTTTGGTTTGATCGTCTGTTTTGGCGATCCAATCGTGATATCGATCGTCGTCCTGCGCCTCGGCTATGACGCGCCCGCAAAACGCCAACACAGCGGGCGGAACCTCCGCACTGGAAACGCTCGGATACAGCAATGCGACCGCCTCACGAAACTTTCGACGCTCGAATAACTGCCTCGCCCTACCGCAGGAACCGATTGGTTGATGGTACATCGAGTCGCTCAGCACCATGAGAGACTGCAATTCGTCCACCTGAACGTCACCTAACCGGCACAGTGCGCGAACGTGTTCGGTCGCCTCATGACGCCGCCCCTGACGGTTCAGTAAACGCGCTAATTGTCGGTGAGCGATCACCGCCTTGGGAGCGAGGGAAATCAAATTCCTATACCGCCGCTCCGCATCGTCATAGCGTTCCAGTTTGATGCACCAATCGGCAGCTTGCCCCAAGGCTGGGAGTCCGGTGACAGGATCGCTCGCGGGGATGGAGTCTAGCAACTCCACCGCTTCGCTGTGCCTTCGTTGCGACGCTCGAACGTTGGCCAATCGGAACACGACACCGTAGTCGTTGGGATCGGCAAGTAACGCCTGTTTCAATGCCTTGGCTGCTGCGTTGTAGTCTTCTGCAGCAATGAACTGATCGGCCCGCTCGACCAGAGACACCGGATCGACACTGGAACCGTCGGCCTGATGCCGCACTGAGTCTCGAGCACGTTCACGGGCCTGCAGTTCAGCGACCAACTGCGCCTCCCCGGAGTCACCACCGCCGCATCCACCGACGGATAGTAGGGCGAAGGTCCCGAGATGGATCAATACGAGGTGCGCAACGCGCATCGGCGTACTGCAAACGAAAGTTCTTGCGCTCATAAGAACAGCGTTTCAGCTTAGGAATTTGCTCGACGAAATAGGCGCTCGTCTATTTCATGGCATACCAGATTGTAACCGAAACGAGCTTGCGGCGAGGTGACCCAAATTTCCAGCCACCCGATTGATGCAACGGTGCACTTCGCGGCGTTTCGCTTCGCCCGGTTTACGAAGCTAG
Source organism: Pirellulaceae bacterium (assembly GCA_013002105.1). The sequence goes on from JABDKS010000493.1 coordinate 15,278, forward strand.
GGAGGTGGGTGGTGAGGCCTATTCCGCGGCAGCACCCTCTGCAGACTCTTTCTTCGGCGGCGTATTCTCTGCCGGTTTCACATCCGTGGACTGAGGCTTCTCCGCGGGGGACTTATCGGCTTGGGACTTATCGGCTTTGGAATCTTCTGGCTGGGCCTGACTCGGCGCTGCTGGTTGCTGCTTTGGGCCTTCCTTGGCAGATTCCGGTTTGTCGGCTGAATCCGAATCGCCGACCGGCTGATTTTCTTTCATCTTCTTCGTATCTTTGTCTGCGGTGTCGCTGGAGTCGCTCGGCTTTTTATTCTTCTTCGCGTCTGACTTTGCCTCGTTTGTCTCCTCCGTTTCTGCTTCCGATGTCTTCACTATCGGTTCTTCATCGGTTCCCATTACCGGGAATTCGCCCATGTGCGCCAATCCTCGATCGACCAGCCAGATGTTGCGGAATCGCACCGGGTCGCCGTGATCCTGCAGTTTGATCGGCAACAACACCGGCTCTTCGGTTTTGCCGGCGCCGGTTTTGTTAGGCAGTGCTACGTTGTCTTGTACTTTGACACCGTTAACCCACGTCGTCAGGTGGGCGTCGCGGATTTTGGATCCATCGGATGCCCAGCGTGGCGCAGTGAATTGAACGTCATAGGTCTGCCAAACCAATGGCGGAAAACTCATGTTCAGGTCGGGTTTTTTGAATTGATACAGGGCACCACAACCATTGATCATTCGTTCGGTTCCAAACGAGTCGAGCACTTGGCACTCATAGCGACTCTGCAAATACAGACCGCTGTTGCCGCGAGACTGGCCGTCAGCCAACGGCATGTACGGCAAACGGAATTCGACGTGCAAGTTGAAATCCTGGAACATCGGACGGAAATCCGATCCTTCCATCAGCAGACCATCCTTGGTCATTTGTGCGTTTGTAAAATGATCAATATTGGAACCATCAAAAATCACATTCGCACCCGCAGGCGGTCGAGCGTTCAACGTCGGGCTGCGCCGTTGAATCCGGTCCAATCGTCCAAGTTGTTGACCCTCCCGGCCAATTAGCTTGCAGTGATCCTTTTCGACAAAGATTGCCCACGGCCCACCCGAGAGCACGAGGAAGTCTCCCGAGCGACGACCAATCATTTTGGTCATCTCGGTTTGGTGTTCCGGCTGACCTGGCAAACCGCCCATAAACGAGATTGCCTCAAATCCATCGCGGCCGGTTGGACGTACCTGGATGCCAAGGGCCTGCGTTTCGTTTTCGCCGATAGTGATCGGACCAACAAACTCGCCCATCAGGTCAAAGCTCGGATCGTCCTTGGGAGGCTCGGTGAACGCCGGCCCTTTGGATTTCTTCTCCTGTGCCGACGCCATTCCAGGAGACGAGATCAGGGCGGCACAAACCATAGCGAAAATGAACATGCTTCGGACCATCAGAGATCGTTCCTTGGTGGGATCGGGTTCAGGGTGGGCTGGATATCCGATGAGGGAATGGCTCAAGGTTAATCAGCGACCGCCACAACCACCACCGATTTGAGTCAAAACGGGTCGGCGAAGACAAAACTTCACCCGTGCGACCCGCACCCCCAGTTCACCCCTGCGACCCGCACCCCAATCGCCCGCACCCCAACAATCCCATGGGGCAATGCAAATCCGCGTCATCGATGACGCTGCGATCCACTGGCAAAACGACAGCTACCCAAACGGAGCTTACCAACAGCGATCGGAGTGCCGCATCGGACCTCCGACGCCTGTTTCCGTTAAACTACCGCGACCACAGACAATTCCTTCCAAGAGACGCTTTCATGAAATTCGCTTCGATCGCATTCCTGCTGTTGTGTTGCCTGACCACGATCGGCCACGCTGCGGATCGGCCCAACATCGTCTTTATTTTCACCGACGATCATTGTCAACAAGCACTCAGCGCGTACGACGACGCGCGAATCACGACGCCCAACATGGACCGGATTGCTGTCGAAGGCATGCGGTTTGATCGTTGCTACTGCACCAACGGCATTTGCGGTCCCAGCCGCGCGGTCATTCAGACCGGCAAATACAGCCACATCAACGGATTCATTCGCAATGGCAACAGATTCAACGGCGATCAACAGACGTTCCCCAAACTGTTGCAAACCGCCGGCTACCAAACCGCCGTGATTGGGAAATGGCATTTGGCATCTACGCCGCAGGGCTACGACTACTACGACGTGCTCAAAGGGCAGGGGCCCTATTACAACCCGCCGATGATTACCGCCGGCGATGACGGCAAACCGGTCACCAAACCGCACACCGGTTACACCACCGAAATCATCACGGACAAAACACTGCAGTGGCTCAAAGAAGACCGTGATCCCGATAAACCGTTCATGGTCATGTACCAGCACAAAGCACCGCATCGCAATTGGATGCCGGCACCTAAATACCTGACTTGGCTGGACGATCAAACGATCGCTGAACCGGAAACTCTGTGGGACGACTACAACGGTCGGACCCGATCGGCGAGTCGTCAAACAATGACGATCAAATCTCACTTGAACGACAATGACTTGAAACTAACGCGTCCGCGAGGATTGACCGAGGAGCAATCCCGAAATTGGAATTCCGCCTATGGTCCAAAAAACGCCGCCTACCGCGCTGCCAAACCCAACATGAGTGAAAAGGAAATCATCCAGTGGAAATATCAGCGTTACGTCAAAGATTATCTAAGATGCGTCAAAAGCGTCGACGATGGGATCGGACAAGTATTGGACTACTTGGACGAAGCCGGCCTGGCAGAAAACACGGTCGTGATCTATTCGTCCGACCAAGGCTGGTACCTGGGCGAACATGGTTGGTTTGACAAACGATGGATGTATGAGGAATCACTCAAGTGCCCCCTGATGGTTCGCTGGCCGGGCCAAGTGGAACCCGGATCGGCCAGCCAAGACATCGTTTCGAACTTGGACTTCGCCGAAACCTTCTTGGACATCGCCGGTGTCGAGGTGCCAGACGACATGCAAGGTCGCAGCATCGTACCGATCTTAGAGGGAAATACGCCTGACGATTGGCGCAAAACATTCTATTACCATTACTACGAAAATCCCGGCGGACACAATGTCGCTCGTCACTACGGCGTTACCGACGGCGACTACAAATTGATTCGTTTTTATGCCCTCGAAGGCGAAAGAATCGACGACTGGGAGTTGTTCGATCTACAAAACGATCCCAACGAATTAGTCAACGTTTTCGGCAGCACCGACCTGGTGGACGTGCAATCGCGACTGACCAGCGAACTAGATCGACTCCGTGAGCATTACCAGGTCCCCGAAGACAACGATCCCGGAAAAGCCAAACGCCCGAAGAACACGGCAACCAACAAAAAGAAGAAGTAAACAAGATTGCCCCAACGTAGAACGGACTTCAGTCCGTTACCAAGATACATCCACGTTGCAACCACGTAGAACGGACTTCAGTCCGTCACCAGATACGTTCGCGTAGCATCCACGTAGAACGGACTTCAGTCCGTTACCAAACACATCCACGTTGCATCCACGTAGAACGGACTTTAGTCCGTTGCCAGATACATCCACGTTCGGCAACGGACTAAAGTCCGTTCTACGCGTTACCAACGCTCATACCAGCATCGCGCCAGCTTCGCTAATCATTGCAATGGCCTGATCACTGTCGCCAGCATTCAAATTCACACCTCGGCAACCGTCCAACATCACGCGTACGCAATACCCCAACTCCAACGCGTCGATCACAGTGAACTTCACGCAGTAATCAGTGGCTAAACCGGCTACCAATAATTCAGTCGCACCGATCGATTGCAAGTAATCATGCAAACCGGTCGATTGGCGATGACCGTTGTCAAAGAAACCGCTGTAGCTATCGATCAACCGATCCGTTCCTTTCTGAACCACGTGATCGATCCGATCGACATTCAACGTCGCCGCGAACTCGGCGCCCCGCGTGCCTTGGATACAGTGATCCGGCCACGCCACCTGTGTCAATCCGTCCAGCTCGAACAAATCACCGACATCAATTCCAGCATGCTGACTGGCAAAACTCCCATGGTCCTTGGGGTGCCAGTCTTGAGTCGCCACCACGTGCCGGGCTGACTGGATCAGTCGATTCGCAACGGGAACGACGGCATCCCCGTCGGGTACCGCCAATGCACCACCGGGTAAAAAATCGTTTTGAATATCAATCAGTAAGAGTACTTTCATGCCTTTGCCGCGAGCCGAAAACGAATTTCAATCACATTCAATTTAGTAGAATGTGGCTGCCACATCGAGCAGTTCGTCATCAACACAAGACAACTTTTGCGATGGCTATCGACGTTAGATTGATACGATTTCGACTCCCATCCACTCAATGCCACTCGAGACGACACGATAATGCTCCAAAGAATTCTGCTATTGGCCTTGCTGGCGTCACCGGTTTCGCTCGTGTATTCACAGACAACCGCGGCTCAGGACGCCAAGCTTCGCGAACTACTCGACCTAGTCTGGGATTTCGAGATCCAGGAATCTCCGCTTCTGGCCACAAACATCGGCGACCCGCGTGGTCAAGACCGATTGGCCGACGAGAGTTTGGACGCGATCGAACGCAGAACCAGTCGACGCCGAGATTTCCTGGCACAGCTTGATACGATCCCCATCGATTCCGTCTCTACTCTGGCCCAAGTCGATCATGAACTGTTGAGACGGCGACTGGACAGCCAACTGGCCAGTCATCAGTTTCGTATGCATTTGATGCCGATCAGCAAACGTGATGGGTTCCACATCGAATTCCCTGAACTCCCGCGATTGATGAACCCTAAATCGGAAGCGGATTTCACCAACTACATTGCCCGATTGAATGACTTCGGCCGATATGCCGATCAACACATCGTGCTACTGCGAAACGGAATCGATGCTGGATTGACGCAACCTGCGATCATCATGCGTGACTCGGTCAAACAGGCCGAATCGCAGATTGTCGACGACCCCAACGAGTCACTGTTGTTGACGACGATTGGCGAGGACGTCCGCAACAAACTGGGCGAGCAAACTTGGAACAGAATCGCCGACGAGATACGCGATGCCATTACCGACAGCGTGATCCCAGGATACCAACGTTTCGCCACGTTTTTGCGGACCGAATACTTGCCCGCCTGTCGTGGCCCCATCGCCGCTTCGGCACTGCCCGACGGTCGAGCGTTTTATCAAAACCGTGTTCGTCACTTCACCACCTTGCCGTTGTCTGCCGATGAATTGCATGCGACTGGGATCCGTGAAAATGCGCGAATCCGA
>JABDKS010000519.1 GCA_013002105.1 Pirellulaceae bacterium
GGGTTGTTGCCGCCTTTCCGCCAAAGCATGACAAGTCTGACCAGCCCATGTCGTCGATAAATAGCGTGATCACATTAGGTCGTTCATCGCAGACACCCGTCGACGGCGAAAAAACCGACCCACAAACGACTGCAATCACACCCAGGGAAACAAATTGAATGTTCTTTTCAAAAAACATATGTGTACCGATCCACATCAAGGAGTCACGATCTTGGCAAGTTTACCGTAGCCGAACCAACGCCAACCATCATTTGGTGGAAAACTTGAATACCGTTTGTGATTCAAAACTCTCACCGGGTTTCAAAATCGTGCTGGGAAAGCTGGACTGATTCGGGCTGTCGGGATAATGCTGCGTCTCCAAACAAAAACCACCGCGGTGTACATAGTTCTTGCCAGATTTACCCGTCAGCCGGCCGTCCAAAAAGTTACCGCAATAAAATTGAATGCCCGGTTCGGTGGTGTGGATTTCCATGACCCGTCCGGTAGTCGGTTCATGGACGCGCGCCGCGAGTGTCAACGCATCTGCATTGTCCCCTTTGTCCAGGACCCAATTGTGATCAAAACCCAGACCAAACTTCAGCTGTTGGTGATCCTGCTGGATGTCACGCCCAATCGCTTTGGCGGTTGTAAAATCAAACGGCGAACCGCCGACGTCCGGCATCTCTCCGGTGGGAATCAGGCCTTCATCCACCGGCGTATATTTTTTTGCGTTGATCATCAGTTCATGACCAAGAATCGTGCCCTCGCCTTCGCCCTTCAGATTGAAATACGTGTGCTGGGTCACATTCACCGGAGTCGCTTTGTCGGTTTTGGCCCGGTAGTCGACAACAATGGAATTATCATCCGTCAAAGAATAGGTCACTGCCACCGACAGGTTCCCGGGATAGCCCTCTTCCATGTCTTTGGCTAGATACGACAGCGTGATTCGATTGTTCACCTGGTCATAATCTGCATCCCACACGACCTTGTCAAAACCAATCACGCCACCGTGCAAATGGTTGTCGCCGTTGTTGATAGCCAGCGAATAGGTTTCTCCATCGAGCGTGAATTCGCCATTCGCGATTCGGTTCCCGTATCGTCCAACGACCGCGCCAAAATAGGGTTTATCCACCGCATTGATGTAGTCTTCGACTCGATCGTAACCCAGTGCCACGTCGGCAAGTTTCCCATCGCGATCGGAGACGATGATTGATGTAATGATCGCACCGTAATTGGTTACTTTGACGGTCATCCCGTTCGCGTTTTTCAAGGTGAATAGCTGGATCGAATCAAAGTCATCCACCTGCGCGTTGACCAGCGGGGCACTTACGAATAGTACCAACGCAACTATCAAAATTCTCATCAAGATTTTTCCTTAACGGTAGTCATGCCGGTGTGGCCGAAACTCCTCGACGCACGTCCGCGAATTGTCAGCAACACGCTGTGACTTGGCATGCGCCGAATGGTTGCTCATCAGGTCATATTGTATGCCAACCCAATCCGATCCACCTCCTGATGAGTAAGCGAATTGCCATGAGATTTGCCCTCATTCTTTTGAGATTGGTTATCATGGAGCGACGTTGATCCCTATTGCGTTACGTCGGACGCAGTCGATCTGCCCAAAAACGAACAATCGAGCAATGAACAATTCCTCGCTGACGGCGGTCGTTCAAATGAGTCGACGATGCTAGCCGCGGGCCCGTGTCGCCACCCATGCCTGGGCGGCCCATCATCGCCATCCGTTCACAAGAATGAATTCGACAAGCGACAAGAGAATCAGTTCGATGCTCCAATGCCCCATGGCATGAGAACGTTCGCTAGGGAGCATGGGAGCGGTATCGACCGGCGGGATCCACCGGTATCTCCACGCGACTTTAGACACCTGTTTGGAACCTTATCATGAAGGTAAAACGCGTCAGGACAGTGCTCATTCGCTTCATCATCGCGATGTCGCTGGTTTGCTTGGTCTTTTTCGTAGTGTTTCGCGAACAGAAATTCAATTGGGTTTTGTTTTCCTTCGTCAGTTTCGGTTTGTTGGCGTATTGCGTCTTCGCGTATTTCGTTCGCCCCAAGCCTCGCCGCAAGTCACGCGACCGCAGCGAGCTGCTCTTCTTTGCCATGCTTCTGCGTCCCGGCCGTTTTGTCGTCGTCTCCATTGTCGATTTTATCTTCTTGCCGTTTGGTCGGGATATCGATCATACCGCTGGACGTATTCGCATGCGGGAATAGGGAATCAGCGGACGCGATCATTCCGGTTTGGTGGTGTATCCAAGGAGAACACGGTACTGACGGTCGACATAAACGCGGTGTCTATTGCGTGTATATTGTTTTTGCAGTTCGTTTTGTACCTCCAAGGATTGTTTCATGCGTCTAATCCGATCACTCGCATTCGCAGCGTCGCTGTCATTCATCGTTGGCAGTTCTGTGCAAGCAGAAAACTGGACACGTTTTCGCGGGGCCAACGGTCAAGGGGTTTCCAGCGAAACGGATCTGCCCGTGACTTGGTCAGCGACGGAGAATATCACTTGGAAGACACCGTTGCCAGGAACAGGTTGGTCATCGCCGGTCGTCTGGGGCAACCGCGTCTTTGTGACGACGGCCACGGAGAACGGTGTGTCTTGTCGTGTGATCAGCATTGACCGAGATAGTGGCAAAGTCCTTTGGAATACCGAAGTTCATCGGCAGAGTCCGGGTCCGATGCGAGAGCAAAACTCGTACGCCACTCCGACTCCGGTCACCGACGGCCAACGCGTCTGCGCCGTATTTCACGACGGTACGATCGTCGCCGTTGATTTCGCTGGAAAACTGATTTGGAAGAACTCCGATGTCGATTTTCATAGTCTTCATGGCCTCGGATCGTCACCAATTCTTGTCGATGACCTGATCGTCATGCCATTTGATGGTAGTAGTCGCGAGGAAAAGACGATTGGCTGGAAAGTCCCGTGGGAAGCAGCCCAAGTCGTCGCCTTGGACAGCGCC
>JABDKS010000531.1 GCA_013002105.1 Pirellulaceae bacterium
GCCAAAACCGGCCCCTGCCGATGCCAAGAACTGACGTCGGGTGGCAGCGTACTGGACGTGTGGCACACGTGCATTTCGGCAAAGCGTCGATTCGTTCATTTATTTATCGCCAACGGCTAGGGGGGAACCTATTCCACGAATAAAAACGCGTTCGAGTTCAACAGCACATGACACACGTCGATCTCGCCTTGCTTGCCCGTCGCGGCAAGTTCCGACAACAACCCGATCGATTGTTCATCGTCGCAATGCCCCGACACGATCCGCATCGCGCGACGCACAAACGCCTCCGCATGATCCGACTGCGGTAACTCGGCAATGTCGCGGCTGACGCGTTGGGCAAACGATTTGGCGACACTGATGAATCGACTGTTGTTTAACATCATTAACGACTGGGGCGCGGTAACAGTGACATCGCGTTTTGCAGTCCCGACGATCCCGGGCGGCGCATCGAGCAGACGAAGCATTTCGTCCGAGGAATTCCGCTTGCGTTGCAAGTAAAGCGATCGACGCCCCGGCGTGCCTGGGACACTCGGGCCGCCGAATTGATCTTGCAGCGAATCCATTGCGACCAGCAAAGCATCACGATACTGCTCGGCATCCAACCGACGTACGCGGTGATGCCACAACAACCGATTCGACGCGTCAACCCGCATCGCCGCGTCCGCCTGGGGATGCGTCACGGATTGTCGATACGTTGCGCTGAGGAGAATTTCACGTTGAATGGCTTGGATGTCCCAGCCCGTATCCAAAAACCGCTGGGCCAGGTGATCCAACAAACCAGGATGCGACGGCGGCGTTCCCAGCCGTCCAAAGTCATTGGGACTGGCAACCAATCCGGTGCCGAAATGGTACTGCCACAGACGATTGACCATCACACGCGGTGTGATGGGATTATCACGCGACACGATCCACTGCGCCAACGCTGTCCGTCGACCAGTCGATTGAGGCGACTCGAGCGGCGGTTGACCCTGGAGCGTTTGCCCGCCAAATATCTGCGGCACCGCCGGTCGAAAATCACTCCCTTGAGTACGACCTGGGAATCGCGTTTTGCGGATCTCGCCGGGCGTGTCGGTGATCGTATGAAACGCCGCGGGCTCCCATGGGTTCGCATTGAGCTTGTTCAGTTCGCCTATGATTTCCTTGCGACGCGCCGCTTTTTCTTTGCCAATTTTGCCGGCGATTTTGCTCTCCTGCAGCCCTTCGTCAATGATCTGGCGGGCAACCATGTACGCCATTTGGTCTTCGTAACTATTCCGCTGCTCTTTTGGCTTGTGATACATCGCTTGAATGTGCAACGGAAACCGGCTGACCGAATAATCCCCCAGTTCCTTGACCGCTTTGCCTTCGATCTCGTCCAATTCCGTCAACAGCGCATCAATCTTTGCTTTTTGCTCGGGCGATCGAGATGTGTCGCTTGATGATTGATCCACAAACAACACCGGCTCGAATACGCTTCGCACTCGAAAGTAATCTGCCCGCGGGATGGGATCGAATTTGTGGTCGTGGCATTTCGCACAAGCCAGTCCGGTCGCCAAAAACACGTCGGCCGTCACGTCGGTCATTTCATCGACAATGTTCTGCCATTGGCCTTCTGCGTCACGTTGGTTGTATTCGTAAATACCCAACCGCAGGAAACCGACCGCAGCGCGTGCTTGGTCGTTTCCCGGTGCCAGTTCATCGCCGGCTAGTTGCCATTGAACGAATTGGTCGTAAGGCATCGATTGATTGAATGCGTCGGCAACAAACTGTCGGTAACGCCACGCCTGCGGCCGATACGCGTCTTGTCGCCAACCGTCCGATTCGCTGTAGCGAACCAAGTCCAACCACAAACGGGCCATCCGTTCGCCGTACGCAGGATCAGCAAACATCCGATCGACCAACCGCTCATAAGCATCACTGCGTCGGTCGGCAACAAAATTATCGATCGCTTCGGGCGAGGGTGGCAAACCGAGCAGATCGAAGCTCAAGCGTCGGATCAATCGTGTACGATCCGCCGGCGGGGCACGATGCAGACCGTCTTGATTCAGTCGATCATCCACATAACGATCAATCACGCTTTTCGAATGAACGTTCGTGGCGTCAGGTACAACACCCGGATCGATCGGCTGTGCCGCCCACCAATCCTCGCTCTGCGTCGCCTCGCTAGATGCCGACGCCGTGATCGGCCAATACGCTCCATCAGCTACCCATTTTTCGATCACAGCCTGCTCTTGTTTCGACAGTGGGTCGTCTGGCGGCATCTCCAAATCTTCGTATCGGATCGCTGACACCAGCAAGCTCTCGTCAGGTTTTCCGGCGACAACCGCTTGGCCGCTGCTACCGCCCTTGGTCAGTGAATCATTCAGGTCCAATCTCAATCCGCCTTCGGACTCATCGCCACTGTGACACTCGAAACACTTTTCGATCAACAATGGACGAATATGTGTTTCGAAAAAGCGCATGCGAGCATCATCCGACGCCGCCACCGGCTCGGCGCTTGCAATCCCGCCGAAAATGCACAAAGTGATTGTCGATAGGGACGCGCAAATAGCCAGCACGCACCACGGTCGCGCCGTTTTGGCATGGCAGGGTGAGGCGTGTGCACGCGTTGAGAG
>JABDKS010000535.1 GCA_013002105.1 Pirellulaceae bacterium
CGCAACAGCTCTGCGGTCTGCATTGGATCTGCGGGAACCGAAATCGCTGCTGGAATATCAAGTTCCAAACAAATTGGCGAATCGTGTTGGATCAAAATCGGTGCTGTGACCGTCTCGACCAACACCAACAAAGATTTACACGAGGCAGGATCAATCCATTGATTTGACATGATTCGCTTCCGATTCCATTCGGTTTTGTGCGCAAGGCGACTAGTGACGACTCGCTGATACCCACGATTCGTGCGTTGTCGCAAGATGAAAAACTTTTCCGATCGTCGATCAACGGATTGCTGGCAAAGCAAAGGTGGCTGGGCTGCTTGCAATTCTCTCGGGTACAACCGACACGGTATCGATCGCGGCACAGCGATCCAAGTCGGCTTGGTAACCGACATGGATCAAGTTTTTGCCACCGCGGGTTTCTGCCAATCGGGCACTCAAAGACGCGGAATTTGGGATCTGATCGGCAAACCAAGAACGCCAAAGTTCGTACGCCAAGATTGCTTCGTCACCGCACAGATTTACCGCCTGTTGATTCACGGCCTGTTGGTCGGGTGACGATTGACCGCGTCGTAGTTGCCCAATGATTCCACCCGCTAGCAAAACATCTTCGGCTGTCACTTCACCATCGGTTCCCGCACAGATCAGATGGACCCAATCGGCTTGCTGCAACTGAGCGACGACTGCGGACAAATTCAAGAAACTGGCCGCAATGAGCCGTTTGGCTGCCGTCGCAGCCGCGATCGCACGGGTGCCGTTGGTGGTGGTCAAGACAAGCGTTCGGTTGGCGACCACCGACCGATCGTATTGAGCAGGCGAATTTCCAAGGTCGAATCCGTCGATCGGTTTGCACTGACGTTCACCGCACAACATTGGCGACGTGTCGAGCTGTGATGCGATTTGATGGGCCTGCTGGATCTCTTGGCAGGTGATCAATTGCTGGGCACCGTTTGCCAGCGCGGTTGTCATCACCGACGTCGCCCGCAGCACATCGATGACCACCGCGACGTCGGCCAATTCGTCGATGCGAGTTGAATCTGGCAGGAGGGAAACAGATAACCGCATTTTGTTGACTCGTGAATGGATCGCGATAGCCCGTTATCGACGCGCAGATCGGTAACGTGTGCAGAGATCGCGTGCAGCGGATTGCCAATCAGAAAACTGAAAATCGAATCCGGAATCGAGTAGGCGAGTGGGAACGACTCGTCGGCTCTTCAGTATCAACTCGGTTTCGGTTCGCAGAAATACGGCACCGATTTCCAGCATGGCCCGATTGGCGGGAAGTCCAAAACGTCGTCCCCAAGCATGCCGTAGTGTCCTCATAAATTCGCGGTTTGGCAACGGTCCAGGTGCCGCCAGGTTGATCGCCCCGTCCAGTTGCCCGTGGTCGATGATCCAGTGAATTGCCGCGACGAAGTCCGCGTCGTGAATCCAAGACACGAATTGTTTTCCGTTTCCGTTGGGACCGCCGAGACCGAGCCGAACCAAACGCAATAAGACATCCAAGACGCCGCCACGGTCAGGGCTCATTACCATGGCTGACCGCATCAGTACACGTCGCGTTTTTGGCAGATCAATTGACGTCGCAGCGGATTCCCATTTTTTGGCGACGTCGATGCTAAATCGCCACGTCTCAGGAACATTGGGTTCATTGCCTCCGATGACACCGGTCACTTCGTCGTTGGTACCGTCGTAACGATGCGAGTAGATGGTTGCGGTGCTCGACTGCAAAAAGAGTTTAGGTGGCGTCGGGCAATCGGCGATGGCTTGGGCCAAGGTGCGGGTCGAATTGACGCGCGAGTCGACAATCAAGCGGCGATTGGCTTGGTGGTACCGACAATCAACGCTTCGTCCGGCCAGATTCACGACAATGTCGCTGTCGGCCAGTTCGCGACACCAGGAATCGGAGGATCGTCCATCCCAACGGCAAGTGCGAACGTTGTCAAATGACGTATCAAGATTCGGAAGGTGGCACGTTTCTTTGCGGCTGAGGACGACGACCTGCCAACCGCGTCGACAAAAATCTCGTGTGAGAATTTGGCCCAGTTGTCCTGAACCGCCCGCTAAGACGACTTTCATATGATGCACCCGGTAAAAGGAGGGAGGTCCTTAACCGCACACGAGGCTGTCCGATCACACAAAAAACGTTTTTGGACATTTGAATAGAACCAAACGATCGCCCATCACACCAAAAACCGTTGGCTACACCCTATATATTGTTTTTCCGGCTTCCCGTTTCGCTCTTTCCGACTCGTTCAACCCCCACTCGTTCATGTCGGTTGCGATATCCCATGATCAAAATTGAGAGGAACTGTGGGGCGTGTCGTCGTATGCGTATTTGAGGTAGTCAAGACATTGGTTTACGGGCGACCTTGTATTCCCTTTTCGGCGAAGGAGACTCCGTCGCCTTCCATCTCATCCGCTTCGACGTACCGACCGGGCGTGAGCACGTTGCCATTTTCGGCAGAGCCGGATCAGGTTTTGAAACGCGGAGACGCAGAGAGCGCAGAGGAGGTGGGCGGACGGAATCTCTGCGTCCTCAGTGCCTCTGCGTTTCTATCCGCTACACACCGGATCATGATGCCTCCTCGAAGTTGTTCACGATCCGATGCAGGCCAGCCACCAGTTTGACCTCATGGAAATTAATTAACAGACCAACTTGTAGATTCATTAATCGCAGGTGAGACAGTGTTTGGGCTTTGTCGACCGGGTGGATGGCGGACTTGGCTTTCAGATCGACAACAACACTTCCGTTTACGAGCAGGTCAGCACGGAAACCGCATTCTAAATAGAGTTCGTCGTAGACCACGGGAATTGGTTGTTCTTCGACAATGTTAAAGCCGCGTTTACGAAGCTCATAGGCCAGACATTTGCGGTAAGCTGTTTCCAATAATCCGGGGCCGAGCCTTTGATGTACTTCGATTGCTGCACCGATGATTGCTTCCGTTGGTGCATTAAGGTCGCTCACAGAACACCTCCTCTCGGAAGAATCCTGAAACCCGGATACGCAGAGAGCGCAGAGGAATTACTCGATCCAGGACTCTGCGTCCTCAGCATCTCTGCGTTTCTAGTTTTTACGAACCTGCTCACCGTGCTCCTCCGACTGGAAGCTCAAAACCAAGTGCCTTCATGATCTTGCGGATGGCTGATTCGAGCTTTGCGGACTCGGCCAATTGATCGGCGAGTTCGGTGTTGAGCGTTGCCATCCTAGCGGTCGCGTTGTCAGGGCGGGCAATATTAGTGCGGGTCTTGTTCTGGTTCTGCCCAAACGCGGACTTGATCGTCATCCCACTGGACGTGAATCAAGTTCGGATTGCAGCACACCGGGCAGTCCTCGACATACTCCTGATTGTGTCCGCCCATCGGATCGAGCGGAATCACGATCTCTTCGCCGCAGCTATCGCAGACATACTTACCGTCGTTGTCCAGCGAAGTAGCTTTTTCTTCGTTGTCCATTGGTTGAACTCTCCAGAGCGTGAGACGAATCAAGCGTTCGCGCGAACGCTTGCAGACCAGTCTAACCGATGGCAATCGCGTCAGTTGACCACTCACTGTGTTGATCAATCCGAATAGTGAACGGTGACGATAAGCCAGTCAGGCGACCGCTGATTGGATGTGTTTTTCGCGTAGTGTTAAAGATTTTTATGATCGATCACAAACTGCTGTTCAATTGCTCAGTTCAGCAAGTCGTTTTGCCGCTCGATCGGGGGCTTCGATGACTTGAATCATCAATTCGTGCAGTGGGGTTGGGGCCAGTTTGGCGACGTTCATAACCGTGTTGGCAAGTGGTGGTTCGCGAGGTGCGACAGCCAGAAACTGACGCCACATTTCCGGTCCCGCTTGTAGCAGCCACGCTTCGTACTCCAACTGGTCTGCTTCTTCGGTGACGGCGTCGTAGGCACTTTCGTCCAATTTGTTCAGACCGTGTAGACAGATCAGTTCCATGATCCCTTTGACCAATTCGTGAATGAGCAGCGGGAACACCCACGCCTTTGCAACCACGGTAAACTGATCACCCCGTCGCTCGACACCCCCGTAGCCGACAACTCCGGCACGTGTCATTTTTCCCAATCCTGTTTTCGGTTCGCGTAGATTTCCGAAGGCGACATCACGGGTGATCGATCCATCAAGTCGATGCGCGGGGATGTTCCAAATCTCAGAGGCCGCGCGAATTGCGATCGGTTCCAGACGCGATGCGTTTCCCGACTCGGCAGAGGTGACCTTGAACAAGATTCCCCAAAACTGGAGCCAGTGAAACATAGGATAGGGAATCACGCCCTTTGTGCGTGCGAGTCGCTGTAACCGTCTCGTTTCTCCGGTGGCCAGCCGGTTGCCATGTTTGGCCATCAGTGGATGATTTCGAAATGGCTTTTGCGGTGTCCGTGACCATCCCCACCAACGATTGGGGCGACCGAATGTCAAAGCGATTTCGCCGATGCAATAATTCAATTGCCCGCTGATCGCGAACCGATCGTATAGATGCGTCAAGCCGGGCCGGATCGCTTCCAAATCCTCCTTGACCAAATGATTGGCCGTTGTGAACGTGTGCGCCGCGGCACCTTGGATCAACAGGTTCAGCGTTAATCGTTTGTTGATCTGATCAACGAGTTCACGATCTATCTGGGGAGCGTCGGCCGAGGATCCAAATCTACCAAACATGATGCAGCTTATTGACGCGTTGCTTTTGGCTGTGGTTCGGGACGTGTTTCGGGCCAGCTTGGTTCGAATGGATCCGAATCGGGACGCGGTGAAGGCGGAGGTTCCGGTCGCGTCTCCGGCCGCGGTTTCGGCTCGGTCGCCGGTTCGATGACTGGTGTTTCGGGGCTTTCGGGCATGACAAACGCGCGTTGGAATTGGGGCAGCGGAGCAAGGACTGGGCCGTGTGGCCATATGGAGGCTCGTCCTTCCCTATCGTACGCGACACACACGCGGCATTCCAATCTACAGTCTGGATTCGGGCAGCCAGCGGGTGGCGGCGGTGCGAGTTGTTTTGACTTTGACTGTCGTCCAAGTTTTCTGCCAAATGTGATCAAGTCAACCGTGAGTCAAACTTGAGTTAAACTGCGGCCTCACTCAGACTCATTCGTCGCAACGTTATTTTTTCAAGTCCCACCGTGACCGCTTCATGGCACCACAATCATTCATTCGGACACCTTATCTATCGACAGCGTTCGCGTTCTTGTTGGTGATGTCTTGTCAACTTTCCGGATTCTCGACAACTCGCGCAGATGATCAGATCCCCATTCGCGTCTTGATCGTGGACGGTCGAAACAATCACGCTTGGGCAGGAACAACGACGGCAGTACGACAAATGTTGGGGCAAACTGGTTGTTTCGATGTCGACGTTTCGACGGCTCCGATCCGGTATGCCAAGTCCTTCCCACAACGTCCTCGCGATGCCACGGCGGAGCAAACCGAGCAATACGAAGCTCAGGTGGCTCAGTGGCGATCGGAGGAAAAAAAGTACGAAGCATCGATCGAGAAACAATGGGATGGTTGGCGGCCCCCGTTTGGCGATTACGATGTGGTCATCGACAACTACAACGGGCCCAACTGGCAGACACCGGTCAAAGCGGATTTAGTTCAGTTTGTTCAAGCAGGCGGCGGACTGATTGTCCTGCACGCTGCGAACAATTGTTTCAGTGACTGGGACGAGTTCAATCGCATGCTTGGTCTTGGTTGGCGAAAGAAGCATCAAGGCGTTCGTGTGACGGTCGATGACACGACCGGCAAGCTTTTGCATCAGAATGTGGGCGAAGGTCCCGATTCGGGACACGGGTCGAAACATCCTTTCGTTGTAAAGACCAGGGCCACCGCGCACCCAATCATGCGTGGTTTGCCATCCGAGTGGTTGCACGGTAGGGACGAACTTTATCACGCCATGCGTGGCCCAGCCAAGGGAGTCGAGGTGCTGGCGACAGCCTTTTCGGCGCCCAGTCAACGGGGGACCGGTGAGCACGAGCCGATAATCTGGACGACTCGGTTTGGTCGCGGTCGTGTCGTCACCAATACGATGGGGCATTATTGGGTCGGTGGCGGTGGTGCAACCATGCGGCACTCGCTCCATTGCGTTGGTTTCCAAACCATTTTGAATCGCAGTTGTCAGTGGGCTGCCGGACGCGAAGTGACAATCGATGTGCCCGAGGCATTCCCGGACGCGGACCGCGTGTCCATCGTTCACCCAGAAGAGTTGGGCTGGACGATTCGATCAGCAACGCCGCGCAACTCAGACCGTGCGATCATGGATGTTCAGCAGCGAGTCACGGCGAAGAAGGCCCGCAACCCGTATGCCTTGCTGAGTCCTGATGAATCGGTAGCCACCTTGAAATTACCGCCGGGGTACCGCGTCGAAGTCGTTTTGTCCGAACCCCATATTCGCGAACCGGTGTTGTCGGTGTGGGATGCAAACGGGCGAATGTATGTTGCCCAAATGCGCAGCTATATGCAGGACGAATATGGCACCGGTACCAAAACGCTTCGTAATGGGCGGATTTCGCGACACGAAGACACCGATGGCGATGGCGTCTTGGATCGACACACGGTTTTTGTTGATGGATTGAATTTACCTCGCATGATGCTGCCGTTGGATGATCGTTTGGCAGTCGTCGAAACTGACACCACCGACATTTACAGTTACCGTGACACGACAGGCGATGGTATCGCTGATGAAAAGACCTTGTTGTACACCGGCAGTCGCAAGATCGACGCCACTCGTAGTGTCGAACACCAGGACAGCGGATTGGTCTGGGCGATCGACAACTGGATCTATCTCAGTCGTGGCCGTGAACGCTATCGATTCACCGATGGATCTTGGAACGTTGAAAAGATCGAATTTGACTGGAATCAGTGGGGACTCGACCAAGACGACACCGGGCGTTTGTTCTTTAACGCAAACAGCGAGCCGCTGAAAAGTTTTCAACAACATCCAATCTACTGGAGCCAGATCGCGTCTCGCGCCAAGGGGCGGTGGCGAAAGCCTACTCTGGGCGGTGATTATCCGCCCGAATTTTTAAACATGTTTTCGACTTGTCGCTATGGTGATCGAGGCGAAGACCATGCCTATCGATCATTCACATCAGCAACCGGCGGCAGTGTGTACCGCGGTGATGCGCTACCGCCGGAAATCCGCGGTGACTATTTTGTCTGCGACCCAACGGGCCACCTGGTACGACGATCCAAGCTGCAACGCGAGGCTGGCAAGATCGTCGTCAGTCATCCCTACCAAGCGACGCAAAGCGAATTTATCGTCTCGGATGACATCAATTTCCGTCCGGTTGCAACGCACACGGGACCCGATGGGTGCTTGTATGTCGTGGATATGTATCGCGGCATGATCCAAGATGCACCTTGGGTCAATGACGGCATGAAAGCGTTTTTGCGGCGGACCGGATTGAACTTCAATATTCATCACGGTCGGATTCTACGAGTGGTCCATGAAGACCACAGCGTCAAACCACCGCTGGCAATGTTGGATATGACAACCGCGCAATTGGTTGATCAGTTGGAAAACGAAAACGGCTGGGTTCGAGACACGGCTCAGAAATTGATTCTGTTACGTGACGATCGTAGTCGCGTCGAAGAGCAATTGGTGCAGGCGGTTCGTTCGCACGAAAATCCATTGGCGCGGCTCCACGCACTATGGACGTTGGAAGGTTGTGGCGCGGCGGACTCGGCGTTACTGGTCAAAACGCTGGAGGATTCCGATTGGCGAGTACGGGAAGCTGCCTTGCGTGTCAGCGAGCCACTGATTCGGTCGGGCGACGAAACGATTTGGACTGCCCTGCCCCGTTTGGCACGGGATGATAATCCCAATGTGGCACGTCAATTCATTTTGTCGTTGGGCTGGGATATCAATGAACGTTCGATCGAGTTAATTGATCAAGTGATCGCCCGGCATCTGACCAACGAAGTGGTTTACTTGTCGGCGATGACCGCGTTGTATGATCGGGAAACCCCAATGATCGCAAAGATACGCAACGGGTCGGCATTCCGGACGATCAAAGATCCCGCTCTGAAACTCAATACGCAACGTCGTTGGAATTTGGGGATTGCGAATTGGAAACAAGAGAGTGCGCCGGCGCGACCGCTTGATGACGAAGCGATCGCATTGGTCGAGAACGGTTACCAGATCTATGCCCAATTGTGTGTCAATTGTCACGGCGATAACGGCCGTGGCATGCAGTTGCCCGGTCAACCAAGTAAGGCACCCGCTCTGGCAGGTTCGCCCCGCGTGACGGGACAGAAGGAAGTGCTGACACGGATTTTGTTGCACGGCTTGACCGGCCCAGTGGACGGAAAGTCATATCGCGAGGTGATGGCGCCGTCGGATCAAAAAGATGATCAGTGGATCGCATCGGTGGCCAGCTACATTCGCCAAGAGTGGGGGAATCTTGCGTCGATTATTCGGCCGAGCGACGTCGCCGCTATCCGTGCCGCCAACAAATCTCGGTACCGCGCTTGGACACTCGAGGAATTGCAGCAATTCAGTTTGCCCGAGTTGGCCGATCGCAGTTTCTGGCGGGTCAGTAGTAGCAGTGGACCGGATTCCGCCGCGCGAGCGATCAACGGCAAATCCGATTCGTGTGACAACCCGAATCAACCTGGTCGCTGGTTCCAAGTCGACCTCGGGCAACCTCACACGTTGACGTCGTTGGTGTTAACGTCATCAACGCCGGACCGGTACCCGCGACAATACGAATTGCTGGTTTCCTCTGACGGCCAACAATGGGGCGAGCCAGTGGCAAGCGGTATGGGAGAAGGCGCGATCAACATGATTTCGATGGAACCGACGCTGGGTCAATTTTTTAGAATCGTTCAAACCGGCAGCGACGCTCATCATCGTTGGTCGTTAACCGACTTGCAGATTTTTGGGGTTGCTGGAGAACCCGAGCTCGCTGTGGCGTCCGAAGATGAAGGCCCGCTGCCCACAATTGACGAGCTGGTCTTGTTGAGCGGCAACGCGGATCAAGGCAGTGCGGTATTTAAGAAAAGCTGTAGCCAATGTCACCAGATCAATGGTGTGGGAATCAATTTTGGCCCGGAACTGAGCAAAGTCGCTGACAGGCTGAAGAAGGCGGATCTGTTGCAGTCGATTTTGAACCCCGATGCGGTCGTGGACAAAAAATACCACGGCGAGATGATCGTTACCGACGAAGGCCAAGTGTTCACCGGTTTTGTTGTCAGCGAAACGGAATCCAAGTTGTCAATTCGCTTGGCCAATAACCAAGTGCGAAATTTGAGCCTGGATGAGATTCACGATCGTCGACGGATGACGACTTCGTTCATGCCCAGCGGTTTGGAGCGAACCATGACGCAACAGCAGTTGCTGGATCTGATCGAGTATTTACAGACGTGTAGGTAACCGACTATTGCAGGGACGCGATCGGGATCACACTGAGTCCGCATTCCTCTTTGCCGATGGAATAGACGATGTACAGCTTGTTGTCATGTTCGTAGCCGTAGGGATACGACCATTGCTTTGATTTGGCTGCACCCTTGAATCGGGGCGGATCGGATTTTCCGTGGCGTACACGCCACATTTTGCTGAGTGTGTTTTGATCGTTGTGACTGACCGATACGACGAGCGTGTCGCGGTTTTTGAAGTTGGAAACCAGATACAGTTGCCCGGTAGAAAGTTTTCCCAAATAGGCTTTCGCACGCGGCATGGGAAAATTACTTGGTCGCGCGGGATTCCACGATTCGCCGCAATCGTCGCTGGTGGCAACCCAAGCAACGTTTTGGCCGCCACGAATGACTGCCATCACCTGGCATCCATCGGCCCAGAGAGTGGTTTCAGCATAGCTTGGCGCGAGTTGTGGTGGATGAGGAATCAAGACGGAGTGCCACTTTGTGAAGTCGTCGCCACGGCTAATCGCGACTACCGGTAAACCGTCTTTATCCTGGCCTCCGGTAATGAAGTTTCCGTTCTGCATTTTGACTGGTTGATCGTAGGGCCAACAATTATGCATGACGACACCACGTGATTGCCAGCGATCGGATTGCCGATCCAGTACGAATGCTTCGGCGGCCAGTCCAGGAAATTTTTTGGCCGAGCGTCCGCGCCCAAAACGTGCGGCAAGTGCCCAGACGTTTCCTTGGTGAACAAACAAGACTCCATGGCTATGTCGCTGGTCGTCCGCGAATCCTGGGGCAACGATTTCAAGTGGCGACCATGTCAGACCGCCATCGCGGGATCGTTTACCACGCAGTGTTTCGTGCGGTCCGTTTTCGTCGATCGGACTGTTGGCCCAATTCGCGTACAACACGCCGTCGTGATGAACGATCGCAGCGCCGTGTAAGAATTTGTGGTCGTCGGCCTCGGGTCGGTGAATCGTCAGATGCTGAATTGCCTTGGCGAATGGAATTTCGTTGGGATCGTTGGGGATCTTTGGTCCTGACCATAGTGGATACGTTGGCAGATCAGCTTGAGCGAACGTTTCGGGGATCGGGCCGGGCATCGGTAGGTCATCACCCGCGCGGATGATTAAGTCGTCGATCAGATACCAAGCGCCTGCCGCGATCCGTTTTCCTGACACAAAACTGATGCCGCCAATCGGCAGGTCCGTGCGATAGGCACCCATCGATGCAGTAGGATTCTTTGGCAAGTGATTGCTTGCTGGTTTGGATATCCAAAGGTCGACCGCCTGGGATTGGATATCGACGATTGCACGAATTCGATGCCAGACCGGTTGTGTCGGGTCATCGGTCGCTTCGATTTTGGCGTCAATCGTTTCCCATGTTTGCGTGCGTCCGTCGAAATGCTGCAGTCGACCATTTTGAACGCACAAATTGAGTTGGCTTGCGTCCCGGCCGTCTGGTTGCTGTGTCCAAACATGAAACGCCCGTCCCGATCCACCGGACACGGCCAACGAAAATTCAACACAGAGACGTTGTTGCTCAGTCTCCAGTGGACATGACATTGCGACCAAGCCGCCTTGGCTGTTACCGCGACCTTGCAGGTATCCCGGTTTGATCACCGACACGCGGGGTGTCGTACCGGGAGTGAACGTCGTCCAACCCGCCGGCAGCGGGCAGGCTTGAGGGCCGTTGAAATCCTCGCGATAGACGGTTTCTGCTGCACGACATGGTATAACGATCGACGCAAGGAGCAGCGTCCAACAGGCGATCCGTCGTTGATTCAATCGATGCATGGTGTTTGATCGCGTTTGCGGGGGCGTCCGTTTTGTAATCGTAGGCTCAGAACCGGACATTGTATCTGCGATCTGCCTGACCATGCGCTTGGTTTCCGCCCCTTCCAGTCAGTGCCGCCCATTCCAATAAGAGATTAGCGATGGACCAAGAGGATGTCAGGTACTTAGAAGATGTGATCGCGAATGCAATCGCGGATGCGTTGCAGCAGCATCATGGTGAATTGGTGATGTCGCCTTCGCCTCGCACGATCCACTTGATGGCAAAGGCGAGTGTGGCTGTTTACGAGTCGGCCATCGAAAACCGTTTGGATACCCCGAGGCGAAAGTGATGATTGTACGTTCAGCGTTCTTATCAGTCTGCGTAGCTCTGGCGCTGATAGGTGTGGGCAATGCATTTGCCGAAGTCGGCGACCCGCAATTGAAGACGGAGCATCTCTGGTATCCCGGCGAATTGGCAATGTCGAGTTTTGATCGACTGTTCGCGACACAGCAGTCTGTTTACGAACGCGTGACCGGTCGGCAGGTGTTGACCGACGAGGACAAAGCGTTGGCATCTTGGTATTGGCGAAATCTGCATTACGCCCATTGCCAGGAAGGTGTTGGTGATTATTTCGATCGCGGTTTTGCCGGCGGACAATGGAACCGAGAGTATTGGCATGGACTCTTTGCGCATGGTTTTTCGTTATGCGGTACCACGCATTCACAGTGGTCTGCGGAATTGGATCAATTGCTGGGGCATTGTCGCAGTCGTACAGCCGGCGTGCAGGGTCACAATTCGCTGGAGGTGTTTTTGACGGGAGGCGCGTACGGTGGCGGGCGGTGGGCGCTGTTGGACCACGACGTGTGCACAGTCATCTTTGATCCCGAAGGAACACGGTTGCTTTCGATTGATGAAATCAAATCGGGACACAAGCGATTGCGAGACCCAGCGTACCGTCCGGACCGTCAGAGAGGCTGGCCGATGGCAGGTTTGTATCGTGGCGACATACAGACTCTTTACGACCAGTACACCAACGTCGCGTATCTGTCCGGATACGCAGGTCCGCCGCCGATGGTGCATCTACGCGCCGGTGAGTCACTACGTCGATACCTAGAGCCTGGTTTGGACGATGGTAAGACCTATGTTTTTTGGGGACCCAGCGGGCAGGCCGACGTTCCAGGTCCACAGCGTGACCGAACTTGGGTCAATCAACCTGACAAGATGTTCGGTGCGAGCAAAGATGCCGGTTCGGTTCGTGGGCGTGCGCGATTTGCAAACGCGGTCTACTCGTACCAACCCCGATTTCATGACCAAACTTATCGCGAGGGCGTTGTCGAAGAAACGAATCGGAGCATCACGTTCTCCTTTCAAACACCCTACGTCATCGCCGCGACACCGCCCGGTGATGCTACTTGGTCGATCTACCAACCGGGTTGTAAAAACGGACTTCGCGTGACTGCGAGCAAACCAATGACGGTATCGGTTTCGACCGATCGCGGGGCAACGTGGTCACGGTCCTACCGCGTGGATCAGTCAGCGGATTTGACCGACCACGTCAAAGGACATCAGCAGTACTGGCTGCGGATCGACCAAAACGCCATGTCGATGCTGGATTCTCAGTTTCAGGTAACAACGGTTTGCCAAGTGAATGCCGCGGTCCTACCGCGACTTGTGTCCGGCGACAATCGCATTACCTATCAAGCGACCCATCGTGCCCTGGTTAGCGCGGGTCCAAATTTGGATCAAGCAACGCAGCACGTTGTTCAAGGTAGTGCGAACGATTCCACCATTGTGATGGAGATGAAGTCGCCGCGGGGACAAGAGGTCGTCGGGGTCATCGCTGCCAGCCACAATCAATCGGGCAATCCACCCAACGTCGACCTTCGCTATCGAATTGACTATTCACTTGACGGCGGACAAACGTGGCATGAGATTGTCAAAGATTGGCGTAACGAGAACCGACCACCAGGGCCATCGGACCAATGGAGTCAATCGTTCGCGTATGGCAACAAGGATTTGTCACCGCACACGGGGTCGGTGCAGGTTCGATTTTCTAATAACAAACGCAAACCCTATCGGAGAACGGAGATGCACTTGGTCTATCGTGTCGAACCATCGTCACCGGCCGAAGTCACGTTCGCGTGGAGTGAAGACGGTGGCGAGTTGAGAACGGCGTCGAGAGTCTATGACACCGTGAAACAGCACGCGGACGCGACCTGGCGGATCCGTACCTCGGGAAAGCAGATCGACACGAAATGGGTCGAGATCGTCGCGCGGTAACTGGGTTCGCCAAAATAGCTGCAAAACAGCCGGTGATCACCGTCACGACGGCGTTCAAACCCGGTCGCGACGATTGTCAAAAATGCCGCTATAATTCGATCCGCTTCATGATGATCTTTAACGCGCCTCGTCTATTTTATTGCGTCAAAATACGGACATGGGATTCGATCCGACCTCGTTGTTGCCACGTTTTGGACTGACCAGTTTTCGTCCGGGTCAGCGTGACGTTGTGGATTCGGTGCAAGCCGGCCGCGACGTGATGTGTGTGATGCCCACGGGCGGTGGCAAGAGTCTGTGTTATCAGTTGCCCAGTTTGGCACGTGACGGAACGACGATTGTGGTTTCGCCCTTGATCGCACTGATGAAAGACCAAGTCGATTCGCTCCGGTCACTCGGCATCAACGCCAATCTGATCAACAGCAGCTTAAGTTTGTCAGAGCAAAACGAGGTGATGGAGAAGACGGCTGCCGGCGAGATCGATTTGTTGTACGTTGCGCCTGAGCGATTGCGAAACGGTCGCTTTCTGGATTCGATCGCGACGGCGAAGATCAATTTGTTGGCCGTTGACGAGGCGCACTGTGTCAGCGAATGGGGGCATGACTTCCGCCCCGATTATTCGCGATTGGGGCAATTTCGCCAGCGTTATTTGAACAATGTGCAGACGATCGCTTTGACAGCCACGGCAACTCCGTTTGTGCGTGATGACATCAGTGGTTTGTTGGGATTGAAGTCCCCCGACGTCTATGTGACTGGGTTTGCTCGAACGAATTTGCGATTCAGTGTTAGTCACAGCAAGACCGATCGCGAGAAAGACGAACAGCTCGTCAACTATCTGAAACAGCAAGACGGTTCCGGGATCATCTATGCCGCCACGCGAAAGCGATGCGAGGAGTTGGCGAGTTGGTTACCCGAAAAAGCACGACGCAGTGTCGGCGTCTATCACGGCGGGATGGAATCGGATGCGCGAAAACGCGTCCAGGAAGCGTTCATGACCGGAGAGCTGTCCGCGATTGTTGCCACCAACGCGTTTGGAATGGGGATCGATAAATCGGACATTCGGTTTGTGGTTCATTACAACATGCCCGGCAGTTTGGAAGCGTATTATCAGGAAGCGGGTCGAGCCGGCCGTGATGGGAAAGAGAGCGACTGCTTGTTGCTGTTTTCGTACGCCGACCGCTATGTCCAAGAATTCTTTATCGAAAATCGGTATCCATCCAAAGAAACCATCGCCAAGGTTTATCAGTTCTTGTTGTCGCGACCCGAGGATCCGATCGAGATGACACTCGATCAGGTCCGCGCGGCGATCGACGTCAAAGAGGGAAGCGAATCGATCGGTACGGCACAAACGCTGCTGGCAAAGGCTGGCGTTCTGAAGCGGCTTGATAATACAGCCAACAATGCCGTGGTACGAATCGACAGTGATGCGCCGACGCTGCTAGATTTTTTGCCCAAAGAAGCCAAATTGCGCAAGCGTGTGATGCGAGCGGTGGAAAACGTGATTGGCAAACGACGCGGCGAAGATGTCTATGTCAGCTTTAAACGGCTCATGGATTTAGCAGAAGTCGACCGTGGGCAATTGACACGAACGTTGCGTGAATTGTCAAAGTTAAAAACATTTGATTATGTGCCGCCGTTTCGCGGTCGAGCCGTGCATTTCATTGAGCGAGACATCCCGTTCTCGCACCTCGAGATCGATTTTGCGGAACTGGACCGTCGCAAAGCGGCCGAGCACCAGAAGCTTGAATCGGTGATCGGTTTTTCCAGAACGAGTGGTTGTCGCCAGAAGGTCATATTGGACTATTTCGGCGACCCCAATTCACAGACCTGTGGGCGATGTGATCGATGCGAACCTGCCGGGGCCAACAAGATCAAGTCGGGTACCGAGGTTTCATTAACCGATGACTTAAAGGGCGTTGATTCGGCAGCGTTGTTATGCGGTGTCCGAGTCGTGCTCAGTGGTGTGACACGAATGCACGGTCGATTTGGAAAGAATCTGGTCGCACAGATGCTGTGCGGGTCCAAGAGCAAGAAGCTGCAGCAGTGGAAACTGAATCGCTTGAGCACGTATGGAATGTTGTCCGCACTGCGTCAAAGCGAAGTGGTCGCGGTCATGGACTCGCTGTCCGAAGCAGGTTTATTGGAGCAGCGCGAGGTCGAAGAACGCCGGCCAACGATTCACGTCAGCGAGTTTGGTAAGCGGGTGATGCATTCGCTCGAGCCCTTGCCGGGTTCGTTGAGAATGACATTTCCGTTGGCCAAGCGATTGGCGATCGCGTCGCGGGGGATCGAATCGGGCGACGTACCAAGTGCATCGAGTGCATCGGGTGCGTCGGGCGCATCGGGCGCGACGAGCCCCGGCGATCAGCAAACCGGTAGCGATACAGCCGAGGATGTGTCGGAAACGACACAGGAGTTGATGGATCGTTTGAAAAGCTGGCGTCGTAAGACGTCTGCGGCGCTCGCGATTCCGGCCTACCGAGTGCTCAGCAACGCGACCATCGAGCGGGTTGCCGAATCGATGCCCGGCAGTAGCGAAGAGCTGGAGTCGATTTCGGGGGTCGGTCCAGCGACCATCGAGCAGTTTGGCTACGACATTTTAGAGATCGTACGCGATGTCGTGGCTGACGCATCTGAGGTAGCCGACGCATCCGAGGTAGCCGACGCATCTGAGGTCGCCGATACATCTGAAGTCGCCGACGATCTGGGCGACCGGTCGACGTTGGAATTGGGTGGAGGCAACGAGATCGACGAGGGTGTTGAGACTCAGACGAGAGACCTCGGAGGCGACGACCGTCACGACGCATTGAATGTGAGCGAGCCGGAGTCGGCAACCGTATCGATCCAAGAAATTTCGCTTCGCGTCGATTCGGGCGAGTCGGGTGTATCGGCCCCGCATGCACGACCTAGCGAAGTCGCCAAAAGCGGGATTCCTGACGGGCGGGTGCCTGATTGTTATTGGACGTGGCGACTTTTTAAGGACGGCTATACGGCGGCGCAGATCGTCGAGATTCGCGGTCGCAGCATTGGTGGTATCATCCAAGATCTCGCCGAAGCGTCCGCGGCGGGGTATGAAATTCAGGCCGGTTGGAAGCCACAAATCGAATGAATTTCGCCGAGTTGGAGAAAATTCACGCCGCAAACGTGGTGCGACAAAGTGTGCAACGTTCCAAATCGCCTCGGTTAGTCACTTTTATCCCTAGCCGGTACAATCACGACATCGGCGGTCGCATCGCAGGGTCTCCAGAGGGGTGTGCCGAAGGATTTTGACTGCCAGCTAAACTGATGTCGACGACGCACGGAATGCTATTTGCATGATAAACGTGTGTCTGACGTCCTAAACAATCACGCGGATCCCCGCGCAACTTTGGGGTGATTTTGTATCGCCCCACTGCGAAAGGCAGTCAATGGAAAAGCAGTCTGGCGAATCAGGTTCCAACGAACCCGAGGTTCAGAATCGACGTGGAAATAACTCGATTCTGATTGCGCTGATCGTGGCCGGCTTGATTGCGATGTTGTTTTTTCGCAGTGAACCGGACGCGTCGGTCATCTCAATTAGTTTCTTTAAGGACGAGCTGCGCCGAAATAACATCGAAACGGTCAGTTTTGGCGATCGTCGCGCCTATGGTGAATTCAAGACACCGCCCGATGCGCCGGTTGACGAAGATGCGGAACCGACCAAGGACGGTAAGAAAGAAGAGCCAAAGAAACTGCTCGAAAAGTTCGTCTTTGACCTGGGTGCGGATGAACGATCCACTTCGCGGTTAAAAGAGCAACTCGAAGAGGCGGGTGTTGAATACAGCAACATGCCGCAGGACCAGACACAGGCGATCATCAGCGCGATCGCGTTCATTGGGCTGCCGCTAGCGATTCTGTTCTTTCTGTTCATGATGATTCGCCGCACACGCAGCGACATCATGGGGGGCGGGTTCCTGTCCGGATTCTCCAAGAGCCCGGCCAAGCGGTTCGAGGCGAACGAAAAGATGGTGACGTTCAAGGATGTCGCTGGCCTGGAAGGCGTGAAAGCGGACTTGCAGGAGATCGTCGATTACTTAAAGACGCCTGAGAAGTTCCAAAAACTTGGCGGACGTGTACCCAAGGGCGTGCTGCTTAACGGACCTCCGGGAACGGGCAAGACGCTATTGGCCCGAGCGGTGGCTGGCGAAGCCGAAGTACCGTTCTTTTCGGTCAACGGTAGCGAATTCATTCAGATGTTTGTCGGTGTCGGGGCCAGTAGGGTTCGCGACTTGTTCAAAACGGCCAAAGAACATAGCCCGGCGATTATCTTTATTGACGAAATCGACGCGGTCGGTCGACAGCGTGGCGCGGGTCTGGGTGGCGGGCATGACGAGCGTGAACAAACCTTGAATCAGATTTTGGGCGAGATGGATGGGTTCAGCCCCAGTCAAGCCGTGATTGTCGTCGCGGCGACCAATCGTCCCGATGTATTGGACCCTGCCCTGCTCCGCCCCGGCCGATTCGACCGACACATCACCGTGGGTCGCCCGACGCTCAAAGGTCGCGAAGCGATTTTCAAAGTTCATGTGCGTGATGTGCCACTGGCCGACGATGTCGATTTGCAGCGATTGGCCGCGGGCACGATCGGTTTGACCGGTGCCGACATTCGTAACATGGTCAACGAAGCGGCTTTGTGGGCGGCCCGGCAAGACAAGAAAGTCGTTGAGATGGTCGATTTCGATCATGCTCGTGACAAGATTTTGATGGGTGCCAAACGTGAGGAAGTGCTCAAGGGCGAAGAGAAGGAAAAAACGGCGTATCACGAAGCCGGTCACACGTTGACCGCGTGGCATTTGGATGGTGCGCACATTGTTCACAAGGTGACGATCATCCCACGGGGGCGAGCCCTCGGTGTCACGCAATACGTACCCAATGAAGATCGGCTGAGTATCTCCAAGCGTGAATTGGATCACCAGCTAATCGTATTACTGGGTGGTCGGGCGGCGGAGAAAATCGTTTACAACGAAACGTGCGTGGGTGCGGAGAACGATTTGGAGCGTGCCACCAGCATTGCCCGGCGGATGGTAACGCATTGGGGAATGAGCCCCAAAATCGGGCCAGTCAGTTACAAGACAAGTGATGAAGACCCCTTC
This sequence comes from Pirellulaceae bacterium, assembly GCA_013002105.1. The sequence continues at coordinate 18,516 of JABDKS010000535.1, forward strand.
CTAGGTCGTGAAATGCATCGGTCGCGTCAGTTCAGCGAGCACACACAAGAATTGATCGATGAAGAAGTCGCAAGGATCTTGTTAGAAGCCGATCAGCGGGCAGAGCAACTGTTACGAGAACACCGTGGCGATCTGGAAAAGATCACCCGCGCGTTGTTGGAAAAGGAAGAGTTAGGTGAGCAGGAGTTGACCGAGTTGATCGGCGAGTCCATCCAAGTGCGAAATCGAGCGGACCAGGATGCCGAGGAAGAATCTGCGACGTCAGAGCAGACGATCTCGCCCGATTCGTCGACCACGCAGCCTTCGGGGGCCGTGGTCAACCGAGATCCTTCGGAACGCTAGGTGATCTTTCCAGACGCGATCAAGGTCCATGGCCAAAAAAAAGCGTTCTAAACAACGAGCCGATTTTCGCAAAAAGTACCAGGGTCGCGTTCGCAAGGGCGACTTCACTCGGGATTTTAAAAGCGGTGATCAGAACGAGTTAGCCGATGTCGTCCATGGCGAACGCGTCAGTGGCAAGGGAGACCTGACACGAAAACGCACGGTTGCCGGTGTTGATGACCCAGATTTGGACAGCGAAGGAAATGTGCCCGATGACGGGTTGATCGCCGGTCGGGTGATGAGTGTGCATGGGCTGAAGAGTCGCGTGCTTGGCGATGACGGAAAAATGTACGAGTGCGCACTTCGTCAGGTGCTCAAGTCGCTGAGTATCGATCAACGGAGCGTTGTGGTCGCCGGTGATCGGGTTCGTTTGCGTGCGGCGTCGCCATCGGACGGCATGATCGAACGCATCGAACCGCGCCGCGGTTTGATCAGTCGGACCAGTCGTGGACAACAGCATGTCATCGTTGCCAACATCGACTATTTGTTAATCGTCGTGAGTGCGGCACAACCGTCGCTCAAGCCGGTATTGATCGATCGCTTTTTGCTGACAGCCGAACAGTGCGAAGTCGAGCCGATTGTGTTGATCAATAAAATTGACTTGATCGACCCGGTGCAGGTGCAATCCTTGTTGGGTGTCTACGCGTCGATGGGCTACCGCGTGTTGATGACTTCGGCAGAATCGGGCACCAATATCGACTATTTGCGCGCGTTGTTGCACGGCAAACAAACCGCGCTGGCGGGCCAAAGTGGTGTCGGTAAAAGCAGCTTGCTCAATGCAGTGGAGCCTGGTTTGGGTTTGGCCGTCAGGGAAGTCAGTCGCGATAATGACAAAGGCCGTCATACCACCACCGCGTCGCGATTGATTCCGTTGGCCAATGGCGGTGCGGTGTTTGATACGCCTGGCATTCGTCAGTTTCAGCTTTGGGATATCAGTGCCGAAGAAGTCGCCGGGTTGATGCCGGATTTCCGACCTTATGTCAGCGGATGTCGATACCCAAATTGTTTGCATCTGAGCGAACATGAGTGTGCGGTCAAAGAGGCCGTCGCGGATTCCTGGATCGATGCACGTCGCTACGACGCGTATTGTCACTTGCTCGAAGACGACCTGCTATTTAGTTGACGGCTGGTTTTGTAATCCACCCTTAATACTGACGAAGATTATTGACCGTGAACCCATCGAAATCGTCCGAGCAAGAATCCGCAACGGAATATTGGTGGTTGCGCGGCGCGCTGATGGTCGCGATAGCCTCGTTGTTGGGACTGGCTTCGCTAGCGTTGTTTTGTCACGCGTACGGATTGAACTTCCAAGACGAGGGCTGGGCGTCATCCGATGGCAACGGCCCACAGGTCAAGCAGGGAGCACTGATCGCGTCGATCGTCGGTACGCTCATTGCGACGGTGTTGTTTTGGTGGGGGTTTATTCGCGCCACGCGGAAAAAGGGGCGGTAGGTTTGCTGTCGTCGATTCGATCGGCCCGGCTCGACAGTTGGCCTGGTTCGACAGTGGGTTCGGCAGATCGCGTTAGATTCGTAACGACCGGCACAAGCGGGAGGTTCAGGGTGAAAACCACACGCGCGGGGGGCGGTAGAGGCCAGTAGATGGTCCGGCCGGGGATTGTTTTGTTGACCGGTTTTCGCAGCGAAACTAAACTGTCACTGGGGTGAGATCTTGTTTGCCCAGCTGATGGGAGCCGTTTTTCAGCGATTCATTCATCACACCTTTCTTTGCTTTTCACGGTTTCTCCTTTTCTCGGTTGCAATTTTTCACAGCCTACCCAGGCTGATTTCTGCTGTTTGTCACCGATCGTTGTTAACTTGTGATGCGGTCGTTGTCAAAAACCATTCTCCTGTCCCCTTGCGATCACGATGGCATCCGACGAATCGATCCGTACCGATGCCTCGACGGTTCACCGACCCAGTGAATCCCAGTCGCGTGCAGATTCCGAGCAGCCCAGTGATTCCCAGCAGCGCAGCGATTCCCAGCAGCGCAGCGATTCCGAGCAGTCCAGCGTGCCGGCATCAACGGCCCCCGAGGACGCCCAACAGTTGGAGAATGCCGATACGGTGATTCGTGGTTCATCACGTGTGGGGTCTGCTGGCGAAAACATTGATCGTCTCAATCGGACCCCCGCCGCGGTTGCGCAGGTACTGTTGGGCAAACGCCTGAATCACTTTTTCTTGGATGAGTTGATCGGTGGCGGCGGCATGGGCGCGGTGTTCCGCGCGCATGACGAGCAGTTGGATCGGGAAGTTGCGATCAAGGTCATTCCCTTTGCCGGTGACGATCCGGATTTGCAACGCCGATTCCGCAATGAAGCTCAGAGTGCGGCGAAGTTGGATCACCCGCGTATTGCTCGTGTATTTGACGTGGGCAATCAGGACGATTGGTACTACATCGTTTTTGAGTACATTCGCGGGACGAACATTCGCGACTTGGTATCGAGCACGGATGTATTGCGAATCGATGATGCAGTTTTTTACACCTGTCAGGTGGCCGAAGCGTTACAGCATGCGTCGGATCGGGGCATTGTCCACCGTGACGTAAAACCGTCGAACGTTTTGATTGGCGACGATCGCGACGTCAAGTTGGTCGATATGGGTTTGGCTCGCTCCGAAAAAATGGAAATGAGTCAAGAGGACATGACCGCCAGCGGTGTGACGTTGGGGACGTTCGATTACATTTCGCCCGAGCAAGCCCGCGATCCGCGGGCAGCCGATCTTCGCAGTGATATCTACTCGCTCGGTTGCACGTTGTACTACATGTTGACCGGGCAACCGCCCTACCCTGGCGGAACGATGCTGCAGAAATTGTTAAGCCACGGTAATTCACCGCCACCGGATGCTCGACTTTTGCGAAGCGATGTGAGTTACGAGTTGGCTGCCGTGATTCAGAAAATGTTGGCCAAGGACCCGGACCAACGTTATCAAACCGCCAATCAATTGATCGCTGAACTGAAGGAGATTGCGTTTCGTGAGGGCCTGGATCGATCCCAGGGAGTGGGAACCGTTTCGTTGGCTGCAACCAATCCCATTTTGATTTGGTTTGAGCGAAATGCGCCCTGGTTAGTAGCAGCTTCGCTTTTGTTGATCAGCGTGGCATACTTGCAATTGACAGCCGCGGCGTCACGAGACGAGTTCGCCCTGCCCCGACCGCGCAAGGTCGATCGTGTCATGCCCAACGTCGACGCGACACCGAGTGTTTCGACTGCATCGCGTCCAACAAAACAGGATGAAGGCAATACGCCCGATCCAGTGGAGTCAAGCGAAGTCCCGCAGATGGCTCCGCCGAGCAGCAAAGATTTGGGCGCGCCGGCCGATCCGCCGCAAGTTTCCCTCCCCGTGCCGGACGAGTTGGAACCGCCCGAACAGGTTGAAGTGGTCGAAATGGCTGACGCCGACGGTGAGCCTCTCCCAGCGACCGTTGCGATCGGTAGCTCTGTGATCGCTGAGGATGGATTGGACGATTCGATGTCGACGGTGACGGAGTTTCCGCGATTGGTTCGTTTGGTGGGTCCCGAAGCAATGTTGGACCCTCTGGGCAATCTGATGCAAAGAGATGTTGATGGCGCCGCTTTAGCCACATCGCTTGCCGACGCACTGGAATTATCCGAGCGATACGACATTGTCGATCGGATCGAAATCGCTACCCCGGTCGTCTATAGCGAACCGGTGACGATTCGTCGCGATAGTATTGCGATCGCATCGACCGTTGGTGGTACGACCATCGTGTTTCAGACGCCAACGACGTTACAGGGCGAGCAGACACAGATGCTTTCGCTGGGGTCCAATCGGGTCGATTTCGAGGACATTCATTTTGTTTGGGAAGTACCGGACGTTCCGATCGAGCGTGGGTCGCTGATCGGCATGAACGCAAATCGTCTCGTGCGGATGATTGATTGCAGTGTGACGATTGGCAACGCAGCTGGTCGCGAGGAGATATACGCATTTGACGTGGTCACGGATCCGGCAATGACCCGTTCCATCGGCCCGGCGCTGGACGACGAATCGCTGCCGTTAGTCGCAATTCGTTTATACAACGTGATTGTGCGGGGGCAGATTACGATGATGCATATGGACTATGCCGCAGCACTACAACTGCAGTGGGAAAACGGACTGTTGGCTATTTCGCGCCACATGATCGAGACGTCAGGAGCACGGGTCAAACCGTCCTTGTCCACCATTCAACTTTCGCTGATTCGCCTGACATCGCATGCGCCGTTGGGATTGATCAGAATGACGCTGGACGAAAATGGACGGTTTCCAGTGACGATTGATCGCGAGGCTCGCAGTAGCGTGTTTATGGTCAACGATGGTGTTCCGCACGTGAATGTGACCGGCCTGGAGTCGCTGACCAATGAGCCACCCATTCTGAAACTGCGTGGCGAAGCAAACGCCTACGAGGTAGATCGTTTGTTGTTTGATACCATGTTGTCGCTCTCGGATATTCGCGGACGATCCGAGACGACGCAGATGACCGACTTGGTTTCGACGGCACCGGATTGGTGGGACGAACGTTCAACTCGCTGGCGAGTCTGGTGGGAACAGAGCGAAGATGATCTCAGTGAGTCGGTAGCGCCGTTGAGCCGTGACGAAATTCCCGCGGACCAACTGACTCCCGCCGACTACCGCCAGGACGGCGCGGTATTTAGCGGGTTTGACGAAAAATCACTCCCCCAGTTGCCATTTGGGGGCGAGAGCGGCACGCTGGACACTCGCGTGGGTGGGGCCAGTGAGTTCGAAAGACGATGAAAATCGCGAGAATCGTGGCTGGGATTTGACTTTTTGCTCTCGGTTGCACTTAATGTTGTCCGTGAGCGACTTGTCTCGCTCGGATCAAAAAACGCCCGCCGTACCCTGGACGAAGCCTTGTCCAAGGTCGCCCTTTGGAACATCTGGAGAATCTTGGATGAAACGCTTTGCTGTACTGTTTGGTTGCCTGGTTCTGTTCGCGTCGCCCGCAATGGCAATTAGCGAGTTTGGCAAGCAATGGAAAAATGAATACCTCAGTGGTGATGAAGTTGATGCTGACTTCGTCAAGCTTGGTCGCAAAGCCGGCTGTTACGTCTGTCACGTTAAAGGTGAAGACAAAAAGAAGGTGCGCAACGAATACGGGAATGCTGTCCACAAATTTCTGAAGGCAAAGGATTTTCCCAAAGAGTATGTGAAGGAAAATCCTGACGAAGCGAAGGCGAAGATTTTGGAAGGATTCAAAAAGGCTGGCGAGTTGAAGAGCAAAGATGAAGCGAAGTTCGCCGACAAGATCAAAGAAGGGAAACTGCCTGCGACGGATGCGGGACTCGATAACTAGAGGTAGGGCTGTAAGCTCCTGCTCACTTGTACCTGATATCATCGCTTGTCGATTCGTCCGAATCGGCGAGCGATTTTTTTTGTCACAATTCAACCTTGTTTCATTCTTCTTAACCCCCGGAAACACATGATGGTCCGTTCCTTGAGTTTGCTTTTTGCCGGCCTACTTTGTATTGCCGCGATTCCACCCAACAGCTACGGCGAATCACCGAAGGTCGAGACCGGATTTGTTTCACTGTTTAACGGTGAATCGTTCGAGGGTTGGAAGAAATCCGAAGAGAACTCCGATTCGTGGAAGATCGAGGAAGGCAAGCTGATGTGCGACGGCGAGCGTTGTCACCTGTTTTACGACGGCGAGTTGGCGCCGTTCAAAAATTTTCATTTCAAGGCGGATGTGATGACGACGCCCGGCAGCAACGCTGGAATCTATTTCCATACCAAGTACCAGCCGAGCGGGTGGCCAAAATACGGTTACGAATGCCAGGTTAACATCACGCACAAGGATCCCAAGAAAACGAGCAGTCTGTACGGTGTCGAAAACGTCGATGACCCAGGTGTGAAAGACAACGAGTGGTACACGCAAGAGATCATTGTGCAGGGGCGTCGCATCGAACTGATCGTCAATGGCAAGACCTTGGTTAACTACACCGAACCGGAGAGCAAGGAAGCGTTTGACAAAAACTTTGAGCGGCGACTGGGCGAGGGCACGTTTGCCCTACAAGCACACGATCCCAAGAGCAAAGTCTACTTTCGCAATTTGCGTGTCAAAAAACTGGCACCGTAACGTGCTGACTGCGCGGGACGTAAGATCCGGGTAGTCGCAAATGACTTGGCTCGCAATACGAGAGTCCCCGAGACCCTCTAGGCCCCCGAGAGCCTGCGCAACCAGCCCACAAAAGCAATCGACGGACTGCGATCTGACGGACTGCGATCTAGCGAACGCTGGCGAGTTTACAGCCCGAGGGCGGCACCGATCAGAGATTTCGTCTTGTCGGCTCGATACTTTGCGACTTGGATTCGATCTCCGGGCCGTAACGCATAGTCGGTTTCAGGCCGTACTTGTTCCCCGTTGCCATTCATTTTGACATCCATGCGATGTCCCGTGTGCATGTGTGGCATGGTGCGTATGAGTGCGACATCGATGCTTTTGAGCGCCTTTTGAACGCCTGATTGACGCAGTAGGTCGCTGATCAATACCGTCTTGCCGTCCTGAGGCAGCGGTAGGATGCGGATGGGATCGGAGTCGCCCATGACGTGCAGGACGACGGCGTTTCGCGAACGCGCCTGTCGAACGGCGTTGTAGGTCTCTTCGGTCTCCGACGGATCCAGTAACATCACCCCAGGCTCGGCCCCAATGTAGGGGACGCCTTCTCCACTGGGCGAGAAGTCAAACGTCGAGCAACCTGTCGAGCACAGGCAAGCGAGGATCACCAGGGTGCCGGTCAGGGATGAGCAAAGACGGCGGATGCGTTGAGTGGGCGGTGGCTGGTTCATTTCGCGGACATTTGCGGGAGGCTGGATCAGATCGGCCGGCTCGTCGGAGGCTGGCAAAGTTTGTCGGTTAGGTTGTCTTTGAGGTCTATCGGCAGCCGGGCCGCTGCAACTTGAGGATTCCGCCAAATAACGCTCAAGTAGCTCTCGCATCGATACCAGCCTGGGAGAGGTGAGCTGCGTCTATCGAGGCAGAGAGATCCGTTTGCGGGCAAAAATCATGGGAAAAACACGCTTTCAACGGTCCAAAGCGATGGTTTTCATCCTTCCGCTCTCGCTGGATGCTCTGTATATTGCCGAGCTTCCAATAAACAAGCAATTTTCAATAAACCTGAGTGGTAGCGGAGAATCGCAATGGCACGGCAATGCGAAGCCTGCGGCAAGAAAGTCCAAATGGGCAACCGAGTCGAAACGCGTGGTAAAGCCAAGTACCTGGGCGGCGTCGGTACCAAAATTACTGGTATCACACGACGAAAGTTCGTTCCGAACTTGCAGAAAGTCCACGTCACGATGCCCAATGGGCAGAACAAATCGATGCGTGTGTGCACCCAGTGCATCCGGAGTGGAGCGATTCGCAAGACGGTCAAAACCAAGCCGTTTGACGTCAGTGGCGGCAAAAAGACCAAATAGCTGGTTGTCGGTGGCCGAGCCAACAGAGATCTCTCATGGCACTTACCCAAGACGAAGTTCGCAAGCTGGCCTTGCTGGCGCGACTGGAGCTCTCGGATGAAGAAGTCGTCACGTTGGCCCCTCAGATCGAGAGCATTCTAGGCTTCGTCGCCCAGCTCTCCGAATTGGACACCGATGACGTCGAGCCGATGACGACGGCATTGGACGTCGACAATCGTTGGCGTGCAGACGAGCCGGTAGCGAGTTTGTCCAATGACGATGCGTTAAAAAATTCTCCCTCGTGCGATGACGCCTGTTTTTTGGTGCCGGCGGTCTTGGGGACAGCAGCGGCCAAGAAGTCGTAGGCCGATCGGTTACCACTTGGCGAGCTTCTTACATCGCCGCACGATTCTTACAAATTGGACGTGCTTTCCAAAGCCGATTGGTGCGTCGAATCGGTCGCTCAGATGGAATCTGGTGCGCACAGGAAGCTGAATCGATCGAAGTGGGGTGAAACGCGGTTGGGAAACTCGTTTTGGCATCGATCTTGCATCGAAGTCGGACAAGCGGTTACCACCAAGATCGGCCGTTGCGTCGGCCGTCGACCGATCGCTTCTAGGGCTTCCACCTTTCGTGAGACTTTTATGCATCGCTACTTGTTCGTCCTGATTGCCTGCGCTGCTGCCTGTCTGGCGGGAAGCGATACAGCGCTTTCGCAGAATCCTTCACCATCGCCGGATCGACCCTCGATGCGACTGCGTCCGTTGGGGGCACCCAGTGCGGTGGACAAGTACCGCACGCAAGATCGCTTTCGAGAGACAGCCTATGATTCACAGTCATCCGTGGTGACCTCCGCGGCTGTAAACGCTGACGTGCGCCAGGTGGTCATGCTACAAAACGGCGGGATTGTTTCGCCGTCGCTGCCACCCGATGCGATGGCAATGCCAGATCCAAGATCGATGCAGCCGCAGCCGCCAGCTGGTGGTTCGTTTGCGCCGCCGGGAACAGCAATGCCGGCGGTTGTGGATTCGGCACCCCGAATGCTACCGACCGGTCCTCCTGCCAATTCAATGGGGACGTCGACGGGAACAACGTATCCGGGTTCGCAAATGGGGATTCCCAGTTCCAGCGACTATGCACCGATGTCACCTCCACAATTGAATCAAGCCAACTTTGCAACCATTGATAACTGCAACTGCATTTCGGCGCCGAGCGGCTATAGCGCTGCTTGCGGGACGCCCTGCGGATCCAATGGGGGTTACATCGCTCCGCAGTCGTATGCGGCACCGGTATCGCAAACTTATATTCCACCGGACGCGCAGATTTCTGCGCCGGCGGTGATGCCGGGCGTCCCGCTGGCGGCACCCTCAGTGACCCCCGGGATCATTGGTCAGGGTGGTTTAGGTCAGGGTGGATTTGGATTGGGTGGTTCGCCGCCACGATCACTGATCACGCTGGGGCAGCAGAATTTGCCGGTCCAAGTCGGTCAAGGACTGTGGGGACAACCGGTAGCGTATGTACCTGGGCAGCGGGTCCGAAATTGGATCCGATATTTCTTTCCCTAGTCGCGCAGCAGCGACCGCGGGGTGATCAATTATTTCAGCTGCCCAATCACTCGCTGGACGATCTGTTCGATCGTGTCGGCGGGCAGCGATGGCCCGGACTGAACATCGGCGACGCTGGCGACCAAAGCGTCGATTTCACGTTGTGTCCGCGAGATCGCGTCACGTTGTTGTTGCGAAATCGGAACGCGTCCTGGACCCAGGTCCCAGCCTCGGGATCGAGCACCGGCACGGAATCCTTCGGGAAATTCTCCCAACGAGATCATCGCGTCAAAGAGCGGTAGCAGCTGATGCTGCAATTTCATCGCTTCGGTCACATTGCCCGCTAAGACCGCCCGATGGACCGCGCGGGTCAGTTCTGGAACCACGCCGCTTGTCGCGTTGGTGCCACCGTCAACACCGGCGATCAGCATCGGCGCCAGCGAGGCATCCCACCCGGTCAGGAAAGAGAAATCATCACGGAGCGGTCGAATTGCCGACATCATCCGCAGCATGTTGGGCAGATCGCCGGAGCTGTCTTTGATACCGATGACGCGGGGGCATTCCGACGCAAGGCGAATAACCGTTCTGACTTCGATCGGCGAAGCGAACAATGGAATGTTGTACAGCGTTACGTCGACGGAGACGGCATCGGCAATTTCGCGAAAATACGCGTACACACCTTCTTCGCTCAGCCGGTAGTAGAAAGGTGCCACAATGGCGACGGCACGAACGCCCATTTCACCATAAGCGTCGCAGGCGGCGATCGTTTCTTTAACGTTGGCCTCGGCTGCCCCGGCCAAAATGGGTACGCGACCGGCCGTTTGTTCGACAACGATCTGCACGATCCGCCGTCGTTCAGTCGCGGTAAATCGAACGAATTCGCCCGTGCTGCCATTGGGATACAAACCATCGACGCCACGCTCAATCAGCCAATCGACGTAACCACGAAGGGTTTGTTCATCGACCCGTCCCTGCGCGTCAACCGGCGTGATATTAGGAGTCAAAATTCCGGAGATGCGATTGGGCATTTCGTTGGTCGATCCGAATCGATGGAGTCCAGCGCGTTGATCAGTTCGCAGTCATGACGTGTCCAGCCGGTGCCATTTCTGGCTGACTGCCGATGGAGGCATGAGCACATGTGCCGGTAAACCGCCGGCACGTGCGGACGCTAGATCAACGAAGCGATCACGAGTGCCACCACGCTCATCAGCTTCAATAGGATATTCAAAGAGGGTCCCGATGTGTCCTTGAAGGGGTCACCGACGGTGTCGCCGACGACAGCAGCTTTGTGGGCTTCGCTGCCCTTGCTTAGTGTGACGCCGTTTACCTCGAAACCTTCTTCGATCATCTTTTTGGCGTTGTCCCAAGCACCCCCTGCATTGGATTGGAACAGTGCCATGAGCACACCGCTCACTGTCACTCCAGCCAACAACCCACCAAGCATCAACGCGTTGGTATTGTCGGTCCAGCCCAACAATAAGGGCACAAAACCAAAGCCGACCGGAACCAGCACGGCAACCACGCCCGGCAAGATCATTTCGCGGATGGACGCCCGAGTCGAAATCGCGACGCACTTGCCATACTCGGGTTTCCCGTCAGCAGCTTCGAATGTTTTCTGATCCGCGTCGGACCAGTCCGCAAATTCTTTCCCCTCGTTGGAGTTCATCACGTTCAGCGCGGCTTTCAGCTCGGGAATGTCTTTGAACTGCCGACGAACCTCTTCGATCATTGCCATCGCAGCGCGTCCAACGGCGTTCATCGAAAGTGCAGAAAACAGAAACGGCAACATCGCTCCGACAAACAGTGATGCCATGACGTAGGGATTGGTAATGCTGATCTCCGAAATTTGTAACGCTTCGGGATGGGTTGCGTTGTAGGACGTGATGAAGGCGGCGAATAAGGCGAGAGCTGTTAGCGCGGCCGAGCCAATTGCAAATCCCTTTCCGATCGCAGCGGTCGTGTTTCCGACCGCATCAAGTTTGTCGGTGCGTTCGCGAACTTCGCTGGGCAGGTCTGCCATTTCGGCGATCCCGCCGGCGTTGTCAGAGATCGGCCCGTACGCGTCGACAGCCAACTGAATACCTGTGTTAGAGAGCATTCCCACCGCGGCGATCGCGATGCCGTACAAGCCGGCAAAGTAGTTGGCACCCAGGATGGCCGCTGCGATGATGATGATCGGAATCGCGGTGGACATCATTCCCACACCGAGTCCGGCGATGATCGTCGTCGCGGAACCGGTCACGCTTTGACGAACGATGGACTTGACCGGCGGAGTTCCCGTGCCGGTGTAGAACTCGGTGATCTTGCCGATAGCCAGACCCGCAGCGAGGCCGAAAATGATCGCACAGAACACGCCATTGCTGGTGTAGACGACGTCGTTCAATTCCCACGTGCCCGGCAGCATGAATTTGATGATGGCGTAAGTCAGAATCAGCAGGATTCCAGCCGAGCCGAATTCGCCGATGTTTAATGCGTGGTGCGGATCACCACCCTCTTTGACCTTCACAAAGAATGTTCCCGCGATCGAAGTCAGAATTCCGACGCCCGCTAAAACGAGCGGTAGCAACACGGCGGATAGGCCACCAAAACTGTCCAGGTCGCCTTCGTTGAACACCGTAAAGAACGCAGCGCCCAAAACCATTGTGCCGATAATCGATCCGACATACGACTCGAACAGGTCAGCCCCCATGCCAGCGACGTCACCGACGTTATCACCAACGTTGTCGGCGATCGTGGCTGGGTTCAACGGGTGGTCCTCTGGAATTCCCGCTTCGACTTTCCCAACCAAGTCAGCACCGACGTCCGCTGCCTTGGTGTAGATCCCGCCACCCACCCGCGCGAACAACGCAATGGACGATGCACCAAATGAAAACCCTGTCAGCACGGTGATGACACGTGTGATACTGGATTGAGTGTCCAAGCCAAACAGGGTGCCATAGACAACGAACAAGACGCTCAAACCAAGTACACCCAGGCCGACTACTCCCATGCCCATCACCGAGCCACCGGCGAACGCGACTTCCAACGCCTGACCTAAACTCGTACGAGCCGCGTTGGTTGTCCGCACATTGGCCTTGGTTGCCACTTTCATACCGACGAATCCAGCCAGCGCAGAACAGATTGCTCCGAGTGCGAACGAGAGGGCAATCAATGGCGATGACGCGTCGCCTTGAGTCGAGCCGCCATATCCGAGCAACAGTGCCACAGCGATCACAAACATTGCCAAGATGGTGTACTCGGCTTTTAAAAACGACATTGCCCCTTCGGTAATGTTGCCGGCGATTCGTGCCATTCGGTCCGTCCCGACTTCCTGTTGAGACACCCAGGTCGATTTCCAATAGGTGAATCCGAGACCGGCGATGCCGAGGAACGGGATGATGAAGGCGATCCAAGGGACGCCGCCTCCGGAGCTGATTTCTCCGGTTTGAACGTCCGCTGCCGTCACGGCGACTCGGGTGTCGGGCTCCATGGTCGATGTTACTTCATCGTCTGTTTGCACCGTCGTTTCGGGAGATTCCTGGAGTGCGAATGCCTGCACCGGTGCGACCAAGATCGCGACGAATAGGACGAGGACGAATGACTTGGGGACTACCGACATGTTGTGTCTTCCTTCGTTACACGATTGCCATCCGTGGCCAATGGGGAAATCCGCCGCGGAGTGGAACTTGAATCAAATGGGAGGGCGGGCATTATGGGCGATATTTGCGACGTTTGAATACATGGGTTAGCAGTCGCAACCGACCGAAAACCAAAAAGAAGCCGCCACGGAGTATTCTCGGTGGCGGCTCACGGTGATCAGCGGTGTATCTGGCGGCAACTCGTGGCTACCGAACTTCGTACTGGTCGGCTTCGGCCAGCAGCCCCCGCATTGCCCGCGGCGGCTGGTAGCCGACTCGATGAGCGATGACCTTGCCAGACGGGGATCCCAGTAAAGTTGTTGGAAATGCTGGAATCTTGATGCGACTCAGAGTTTCGTGGTTCGTTTTCGGCGTCAGACGAATCGCAATGAAATCGCCCGACAGGCTGTTTTGGATATCCGAATTGCACCAGGTATCTCGCTTCATCGCGTCACAATAGACGCATCGATCGGAGGTGATGAAAATCACCATCGGAAGGCCCAGTCGCTTGGACTCAAGCCATCCCGACTGCAAATCCGTATACCAAGTGATTGGCTGGCTGAACTGTTCCGGCGGCATCGTATGAATCGACGTCGGGTAGGACGGGGCTTGGTAAGCGGGGAAGTCAGCTCGGGCGGTCTGAGAGGAGGTGAAAAGGAGCGCAGCGATCGCAAAGAGAGGGAGGGATCCAAATCCCAGACAAACCATGATTCGATTCACGGTGGTTCTCCAGTGTGAAGAGAATGAGTAGAAAAGCGAAGGCAATGTATGTGCGGAGTAGGTGTGTTGCACAAGCTGGGCACCCTGAGGGTGACGGTTGGCACTCCCCAATAGAATGATCAGCTACCGCGGTGACCCGTCATCGGAGAAATGCTTCCGAAAGCATCGACTTGGCTTTATCCGTGCGGGTTCTGTGACTTTTCACGGGAGTTCCGACGCAGCACACTAGATCGGGTTACAAGCCTTGGATCACCCAGGTTCCAACCATTTTCACTGGAGTTCCGACGCAGAGCACTAGATCGGGGGGTGACGATTCAGCTGGTCGAACGGCGAAATGACCGTGATTCGGGCATTCCGTTTTACCTAACACGGGCCGCTGGAAGCGTTCGACGGTCCGGCGAGCCCGAATTCCAAGATACTCCTAGGCCGATCGCTGATAGATGGCCGTCAGGAGGGATTCCGTATCTTTGAATTTTTTGCCCGACGAGATTGCTTCGTCGATCAGTTTTCGCGCGTCGGCTTCGCTGTGCCCCAAAGTCACCAACGCGTCATACGTTTCGCTGACGACGTGGCTTGCCGCATCGTCGGCCGTTCCGACCGATTCGCGATCGACCATCAAAGCAAAACGGGGCATTTTTCGACGCAGCTTGGCAATGATGCGTTCACTCGTCGCAGGTCCCACGCCGGGTAGCGCCGAGAGTCCTTTGGCGTCTTGCTGTTCGATCAAGATGGCCAGTTCTTTGACCGGTCGCACCATCGCTCGCAGTGCTTTTTTGACACCGACGCCGTCAACGCTGCAAAACAGGTCAAAAAACTGCCGCTCTGGTTCGGTGAGGAAACCGATCAGTCTGGGCGTCAGTCGTCCGCCTTGAGCATTGCCTTCGATGTAATCAAGCGTATGCAAACGGGTCTTTTCACCAATATGGTTTTGCAGTTGTCTGCGTGTGTAATCGGCAACCAACACCTCGTATTCAAACGGATCCGATTCGATAACAACCGCTGTTTCGCCGACGCGGATTAAGTTTCCAGAGATAGTGACGATCACGGTGGGCATCCTCGTAAGACAGACTGTCGTCCGTCGCAGAAAGGTCGAACAGAGTTCACCGCGTCGATTGCGATGTCCCGATGGCTACTTTAGAAGTTCGCTCATGGGCGAGCCGCTGCCAAGGTGGTATCCACAGAGAGCGATCGCTAAAGCGTCCGCGACGTCGGCGGGTTCCGGCAAACTTGGCAGGTTTAATTGTGACTGAACCGCCAATTGCATTTGGTGTTTGGGGGCGCGACCGTTGCCGGTCAGCACCTTTTTGACGCGAGTGGGCTCGAAGTGCACCACTGGAATTCCGGCCGCTGCGGCAGCCAGGCAGATCACCCCGCGGGCGTGTCCCATCAGGATCGCCGTCCGCGGCCGATCGTAATGCGAAAACAACTGCTCCAACGACATCATTTGGCAGTCGTGGGCCTGGATGACTTCGGTGACGCCGGTGTGGATTTCATGCAAGCGTGTTTCGATACTTGCCTTGGCCTTGCTGCGAACCACGCCGGCTTCGATCAAGCGGATTTTGGAGCCGGTGACCTCGATCACGCCATATCCAGTGGTATTCAATCCAGGGTCGATACCCAAGATGATTTTTTCGCTCACGTGGTGCGTTCCCAACTGGTGCCGTCTTTTTTGTCCAGCAGTGCGACGCCCAACTGAGACAAGCGATCACGGATGGCATCGCCGGTGGCGTAGTCTTTGCGCTCGCGGGCTTCTTTTCGTAGATCGATCAACAAATGGACGACTTGATCGAGCAAGTCAGCGTCACCGCCGTCGCCGCCGGCACGCGTGGTTGGTTTGACAAAGATCCCCAGCACCACCGCCAAGTCGTGAATCACCGTTGCGGCTCGGAGCAATGATTCAACGGCCGGCGCTTTGGGGTCGGCACCAGCGGCGAGTTGATGCTGGTCGATGTGGCGGTTGAGTGCACGCAGCGAATCAAACAACAAGCTGATTGCAACGCCGGTGTTAAAATCATCGTCCATCGCTGCCAAAAATTTGTCGCGGAATACTTTGATATCGCACAGCAGTTCGTCTTTGCCGGGATCAAAATCACCTTCGTCACGAGTCCGTACGGTTGGCAAATCGTAAAACGAACGACCGGTGATTTCGGCGAACCGGTCAAAGAAGCGATAGAAACCTTCCAGTGACGCGCCGGCTTCGGCCAACGCGTCGGGGCCGTACATGATCGTGGAACGGTAATGCGAGCGAAGCAGGAAGAAACGAATTCGTTCGCCGGTTTGTTGGCGGATCAAATCCGCTAATCCGCCGGCGCCTTTGCTG